>NZ_CAJAXH010000014.1 GCF_903946935.1 uncultured Thiodictyon sp. | reverse complement strand
TGTTGACGCTCGCGATCGGTTACGAGGACAGGCGCAGGACGAAGCAAGGGCATCGAAAAAACCAGAGTAGATCACGAAGTTTGCATCTTACAACGCGCTCTTCAGAAACGGTATTAGGATTTTCATCCTGCGGTACTAGGCTACGGCAGATTGCGAGGTCGCGTCCCCGCTAAAGCCGCTCCCGCGGTGGACTTTCATCGTCTGGGGTGACTGGCCTTGCTGCCATAGCCGTTAGGTGATTTCCGCAAAATACTTGACCGATTTTCCGTTCGTCCTGAGCTTGTCGAAGGATGAACGGAAAATTACGCTACAAGGCTGATATTGAATCCGTTCATGGTTCGACAAGCTCACCACGAACGGATTGGCCTTGATCACAGCTCCGCGCGCCAGCGCTCCCAGGCGCGGCGATCACGAGAGGCTGGGTGGCAGGAGTTATGATCAACGCCAACGGATTCAAGCGCACCACGAATGGATGCAATAAGGGGTACGAGCTTTCCCGGAATATCGCCTTAGCCGGCTAAAGCCTCGGCCTCCTGTCTCTTTATGTCGCGTCCATGGCGCGGCAGCCCGGCCGGCGGCCGGGCTGAAGGTAGTTGAAAGTAAATTGTTAAAGATCACGGTGGACTAGAGCGTCAGCCAGCCATAGCCATGACTGACGGCATGTCCGAAGGAAAAGCCGGCGGGCAGCACGGCATTCGTGGTGAGCTCGCCGGTCAGGCCGAGCAGCTTCTCCCCTTTGTAATGACAGGTGCAGGTCTGCGGCTCGGCCAGGGTCGCGTACAGCCGCTCAGGAAAGGTGACATCCAGTCCGCGCAGGGCGATCAGCAGATTTGCCACGAGCAACCGCTCGCGTTCGCTGCGTTGCTGCGTGGGGGTCATCGCCTGATAGCGTCGATAGTTTTCCTGGTTGAACAGCAAGACCGGCGTTTCCAGCCGGTAATGGCCCAACTGGTCGCCGACACCGAACTGTCCCTGATTCAGGGTCAAGGCGGCATCGCTGACCACTACCGGGGTCTCACCGAGCAGCAAGTTCAATTCCAGCCAGGGTAAGTTCAATAATCGATCGGCAGCCTGCCCCCAACCGACGACCAGCCCCCGCCCGTGGCGCCAACGGTATTGCACGCGAGGATAGCGGTACAGCGTTTTTCCTGTCAACAGGTCGTGCTGGTGAAACAGGTCATCACCGCGAAAGGCATTGGCCAGTGCGCCGCGCAGTTGCTTGGTGCGCTGCTGCGTTCCCCCGGCCAGTTCGCGATCCCAGCGCAGCTCGACCTGGGTGAGCGGGATAGTGGCTAGAAGATGCATGTGGCTGTTTCCCCCGGCAGGCCGATAAAACCGGCGTGACGATCATAGGTTTCCGGGCCGGTGTCGAGCCGATTGACCTCGTTGCGGTCCAGGCCATGCGCGGCGTGGGCGCTAATCTGGATGACCCGTTCGTAAAAGGCCCGCTTGAATGGGCGAAACCGCTGGTCCTGTTCGGCGGGCATGAGTTGCGGGTCGTCCCGCAGGGCGCGGTAATCTTCCCACAGTGCCGCGTCCGGTGGTTTGCGTACCACGAAGAGTGAGACCGTTGGCCGCTCCTCGATGAGTTGAAAGTTGTGCTCAACGGCCAGCAGATCGCCGCGCGCCAGTTGCTCATCGACTCGCAGCTGGTCGTGGCGCGCCCGGCAGCCGCGAAAATAGTCTTGGCTCAACTCCAGAAAGTCGCATTCATCCCAGCCGTCCGCCGTGCCCAGCGTCTCCTGTGTCACCTCGATCAGGGCGCTGTCATAGACCCGGCGCCAGAGCGATTCGCCAGGGCTGCCATCCGGTTTGGAGGTCTTCAAGTGCCAGAGGTTGACCTCACCCGGCACCGCGCCGGCCTCGCCGTGGCGATTGCAGCGCCCGGCCGCCTGGATGATTGAATCGAGCGGTGCCAGGTCGCGATGAACCACCGGAAAGCTGAAATCGACCCCAGCCTCGACCAATTGGGTGGTGACTGCAATGACCGGCTGGCCCTGTCGCAACAGGCGCTGAATCAGCCTGATCCGTGCCCGTCGATCAAGCGGCGTCAGGTCGGTGGAGAGTGCGACCAGGGGGCGCTCCGGGAAGGCGGCACGCAGTGCTTCAAACAATGTGCGCACCGCCCGCCGTCGATTGACGATGATGAGTGCGGCCCGCGGGTGCTGGTGCAGTTGCGCGATCAGGTGCTGGGCGAAGGCCTCCAGCGTGATGGGTTCGCGATGATGAGCCAACAGCCGGGTACGGGTCATGGCGCGGAAATGCGTGGCGTGATCCGGCAGCAATTCCACCGCGTCGCCCGGCTGGAAGATGAGCGGTCGGGTGGCGGTCAGCAGGACGAAGCGGGTGCCAAGGGTCCGGGCGGCGGCGATGAACAATTGCCGCAGGGCCTCCCAGTAGCGCAAGGGCAGTGATTGGACCTCGTCTAACAGGACCAGTGCCCCGGTCAACTGACCGGCCCGCTTGAGATTGGCGTTGCGTGGACTGAGCAGTGAGTGCAGCAGTTGATGAAAGGTCGTTACCACCAGTTCACTCTGCCAGGTTTCGGTGAGTAGCTGGCCGGCACCGTCCGCTTGATATTCCGCGCCCTCGGTGCGGAAGGTGGCCTCGGTCAGGTGATGGTGCTTGAGCAGTAGGTCTTCGCGATCGGGCAGGCCATTGCTGCGCAGCACGGCGCGGAATACGGCATGGTTCTGGTCGATGACCGAAGTGAAGGGCAGGCAATAGATGATGCGCGGGGCACTGCCGAGACGCGACTCCAGCCCGGCGCGGACCTGCAAGGCGGCGTGGAGCACGGCCAGGGTCTTGCCGGCCCCGGTCGGCGCGGTGAGGGTCAGCAGGGGCTGATCCAGGTGGGCGAGCCAGGTCCGGGCGACCGTCTGCGCAATCTGTTCGCGACGCTGATCCAGGGCGCAACCGGCCGCCTGGCGGTGGGTGTCTGCCCCGCCCCAGAGTCGTTGCTTGTGCATCGTCACCGCGTCGGCGGGCAGCCGCTGGCGTTCGATCTGTCTGCCCTGCAGGGCGGCATCGGTCTTGTCGACGGCGAGCAAGGCGCCGAATCCTGCAAGCAGGGCGAGGGCGTCGTCGACCGGACCGAAGGCCTTGCGCAGTTTCGAACCGAGGGTCTGGCGGTCGCGCAGCCGCGCCTCAATGGCGGCCAGGGTCAATGGTTCCGGCGCGGCGGCCAGGCCCTGCCCGGGGTGGCGTGCGGCGACCTCGGTCAGCCACTGGTGGATGCCCGCCAGGTCCATGGCCGCGAGTTGAATGCGCAACGGACAATCTGGCTCGCTCCACTGCGCACGCATCTGCTCCAGGAGCATCGGCCATTCCTGGAAGGTCAGCGGCCCGTGATGACGGCGCACCGCAATGAAGGCTGCAAGGCGTTGCCAGAGTGGCCAATCGAGTCCAGCGCTGTACCACCACAGGAGCAGCGCGCCCGTCTCGGCGTGATGACTGAGTTCTGAGCGCCGACCGGCCCGCAGCAGATACTCCTGAAACCAGGGGGTGGCCTTGCCGAGGTCGTGAAAGAGGCCGGCCACCAAGGCAATGGCGCGGATTTCAGCGCGCGCCGTTGGGGCGATGCCGGCGGCGGCCCGTTGCGCGACCCGCTCCAGATGGGCCGGCAAGGGATCGCCCGGATGGGCGAAGGCGTTAGAGAAAAGCGACGCGGTCGGGGCCGATGGCATGTAAGACTCCGGTTCCACCCTGGCCGCGGATCGGTTGTCCGTCTTCGGCCAGTACGATTTCCTGATAGCGATGCACGATGCGTTCGCCGTCCATGGCGGCGGGAACCCGCAGCCGGTGGTAGCGTCGGCGGTCCTCATAATGCACCTGAATACCGTCGCGCAGCGGCACCGCCGTAATGGTCTGCCATTGGGGATCGGCCAGGGGTTGGGCCGGCCACTCCCCGATCCAGGTCAGATCGGCGAGACAGGGCGCGAGCCCCAGCGCGACGGTGTAGGCACTACGGCCGGTGCGCAGCCGCTCTCCCAGTTCATCGGCCACTGGGTCGGCCAGCCCGGCGACATAGATGCGAAAGTGCGGATGGTGCAGAAACTCGAAGGGGACTTGGGTGTGGGTGTTCTGACCGGCGCGCGGGCGGAAAAAGCCATCGGTGCCGTCCTTGGTTTGCAACAGATTGAGCGCCGCCCGGAAGACCCGCAGCGGGGCGCGCAGCCCCACGGCGATGCGTAACCGGTCCCAGCCCAGTTGCTGGTGATAGATGTCCTTGCGGTAGCCGAGCACGGCGCCGAGCATTCCCAATACCGCCGGTGGCGGCGGCAGCGGGTAACTCACGGGGCTCATCGGCGAATAGGGCTTTTTGAACTGGCCGTATTCGCCGGCGATGTCGAAGACCAGGGTCCGCATGGCTACAGTTCCAAGGCGGTGACCGGCAATCCTGCCGCTGCGGCCAACTCGGCAAAGAGTCCGGCCTGAGCGCCGGATTGGCAGCGCAGACGCGGGTCTTGCATCACCCGCAGGCCGGTCAGTTGCGGATAGTGGTGCAGGGCGCTCAACAGCTCGCCGACCTCCAGACAAAAATCGCGGGTCGAGCGCAGGGCGGTGTCTTCGACGCCCTGGTTGGCGAGACTGATGCGGCGCGGCAGGGCGCCCAGCCGGTAGCCGGGGCGATACTGAGCCACCACCAGGAGCAGCGGGTCATGGCCGATCTTAGAATGGGTGTTGAGCGCCGCGGTGCCGCGCCATAGACCTTGCAGCAGCAGGTCGAGGTCGGCCTCGCTGAGTCCGGTGGTCTGCGCGGCGGTTTCGTTGGCCACCCCGTAGGCGGCGACCAGTGCGTAGGGCAACAGCCAGCGTTCGGCGAACGATTTTTGGTTGCCCTTGTCGCTGCCCGCGTAGGCGGCGGTCTGCTGCACCAGGGTCGGGCTGACGCGATGCAGTGAGCGGTTGAAGGCGGAGAACTGCACCGGCCCGGTCAGTTGCAGCGAGGGCTCGTTCTTGCCGAGCGGCAGGGTGGCGCCGAACAGGCGCGCATCGATACAACCGCGCAAGACCGCGGCCTCCAGGGCCTGACGCTTGGCCTCGCCCTTCTTGCCCTTGGCGGCCTCGGCCAAAAACTGCTCGGCGCGGTCCTTGCCCTCTGACAGAAATCCGTCGGCCTTGAGGGTGTCGCGAATCAATACCTCACGGCCAGCGGCCAGGCGCTGTTCGACATCCGGCTCCAGGCTCAGGAACCAATCGCGCACGGTGCGCTTGATGCGCACATCGCTGATGGTCGCCTCGCCGGTCTCGGGATCGGTACGCGGGCGGTTCTCATCGAGTGGGTCGCCATTGGGGTTGCAGTCCTTGGCCTCGTAGATGAAGAGAATTTCGTAGCGGCTGGTGATCGCGGTCATGGGTGTGCTCCTGAAGAATTGTTGAACGTCGCGACGGTCAATCATGGAGGTCTGTGGGTGCCGCTTCAGTGACGCCGGTAGCGGCCTTATCGAGCTGTCCGATCCGGTAGGCCAGGCTATAACCGATCGTAAAGGCAAAGGTTGTCTCTTCATCGCCGATGGCCCAATCCTCGCCACAGGCCACCCAGGCATTGGCCAGGTCCGGGTCGAGTCCGGTGATGACATAGCCAAGCTTGCCGTATTGGGCCAGCTTGCCGTGACCTTCGCGGTAGAGTCGTTGCAACTGCGGGCGACCCAGCAGCCGGCCGATGAATTTCTTGGTGAATGGATCGGCGCCGCGGACCTGCCGCTGTACCGAGGCCACCTGCGAGGCATAGCAGCCGGTCAGAAAGGCCACGACCAATTCCGGGCGGCGAAAGAAATCGGCGTGCTCCTGGGTATAGCGCCCATAGGGGCTATTGGGGATGACTTCGGACATGGCGCGATGCTCCATCACGGGGGCGGGGACGATGAGTTTGGTCAATCGGGCATAGCGGTAGAGGCCCCAGGCCTGGAGCGTCATCCAGTGCAAAAACTTGGGCTCACGCTTGCCGGTACTGAGCAATTTGCCGACCAGGCAGTGCAGAAAATGGCTCGGGTTCACTGTCTGCCCATCAAACAGGGCCGCCAGCCAGCCGCGCAGGGTATCCTCACTGGCCTTGTCACTGGCGCTGGAGAAGTTTTTGAAGGTCATGGCGTTGATCTGGACCGGCTTGCTGTCGGTCTTGCTCTCGGCCGTCAAGTCGAGGGCATTGGCAATGGTCCGGCCGGCGCGATGCAACAGGTGCAGACGGCTGGGCAGCAATTGTTGCACCTCGGCCTGTACGCGCCAGGCCGCGTTTTGTTGTTTGAAAAAGATCAACGCGAAGGCGAGTTGATCGCCCACACCGGCAAATTCTTCCGTCAGGGCCAGTTCATCGGCGAGTAGATCGCGGGCCTTGCCCAATTGATAGCGATCGGGACGCTGACCCAGACGGGCGCGCAGCTCTTCGCGTACCTCTGGGTTGTTGCTGTAGGGCAGAACCAGATAGCTCTGCCCGGCCATGCTGCTGGACAGGTAGGTCTCGGCGAAGGTGAAGGTCTCGGCGATGGACAGGGCGCAGTCGCCGCACACGGGGAAATTGCGATGCGCCTTGCCGGCCTGGAAGCCGCCGGCGATGGCGCCAGGATTATTAAGGTTGTAGCAGGCCACGACGGCATAGTTGCCAAAGACCTTGACCGCCGAGCGACCGCAAACCGCACAACTGCCGCTCGCCCGCTCCCCGCCCTTGTCGGCAAAGGCGGACAAGGCCCGCTCGACCAGAAAGGACTGAACTTCCGGCCAGGCATACACCGACTGCATCTGGTCATCGGCCCAGTAGACATAGCCGCGATGCTCCTTGCCGTCGATGCCGGCCGCCTTTTGTGCCGTCTCAACCTCGGCCCAGATCGCCGCTTGCGCGTCGTTGAAGCAGGTGAGACTGTCGACCAGCCACTGGCGCTTTTCGCCCGGCAGGCTGGGATGGTCGGCGAGTTCCTTGACGCTTGCGGCCAAGCGGTTGGCGGTGTTGCCTGCCAGTTTGCAGCAGGGGGTGAAATCGGTGCCATTGGGCGGCCCGGAGCGGTAGACCACGCCTTGGTTGCCGCTGTAGGTCTTGACTGCGCACCACTCGCCCCCCGGGCCGAAGCACAACGCCAGTCCGCGGTCGTAGTTGGCGGGCATGCCTTCGTTGAGGCGTTCCCAGGCCGCCCGCTCCGGCAGGCATTGGCTCAGTTCGTAAAGAAAATGAAACATTTGCTGCGTCCGGCCGAAACCCAGCCGTCATTAAAACAGAACGGACGCGGTTTGTCCTGCGGCGCAAACGTGCGCCGCGATCATGGCTCTGGCCGCTGGCCGGCGGGAGCGGCATCAGCCGCGACGCGACCTCACAAACTGCCTTGGCCTGATCGCGGCTGAAGCCGCTCCCACGCGCGACTTTCACGGTAAAGCCTCGACCTCCAACAGAACATTGGGGCCGCGGCCACGACGATGATCAGGTCCGCCGCTGCATGAAGTGCTCCAATAGCGCCGCCGTGGAACCGTCATGCTCCCCACTCACCGCCCCCGCCTCCAGCTCCTTGAGAATGACCCCGGCGAGCTGCTTGCCCAACTCCACCCCCCACTGATCGAATGAGTTGACGCCCCACACCACGCCCTGAGTGAAGATGCGGTGCTCATACATCGCAATCAGCGCGCCCAGGGTATAGGGCGTTAGGCGCTCCATGAGTATGCTGTTGGTGGGCTTGTTACCGGGGAAGGTGCGGTGGTTGGCAAGGAAGCGGGCACGCTCGTCGGGCATGCCGGCGGCAAGCATCTCGGCCAGGGCCTCATCATAGGTGCGCCCGCGCATCAGGGCCTCGGTCTGGGCGAAATAATTGGCCATGAACTTGAGGTGATGATCGCCCAGCTCATTCTGGCTGTGAATGGCCCCGATGAAGTCGGCCGGGATCAGTTGGGTACCCTGATGGATGAGCTGGTAGAAGGCGTGCTGGCCATCGGTGCCGGCCTCACCCCAGACCACCGGGCCGGTGGTATAGTCGACCGCCACACCCTCGCGGGTAACCCGCTTACCGTTGCTCTCCATATCGCCCTGTTGCAGATAGGCCGGCAGATAGCGCAGGTATTGGTCATAGGGCAGGACGGCATGGGTGCGGGCGCCGGCAAAGTTGGCATACCAGATCCCCAACAGACCCAGCAGCGCGGGGATGTTCTCGCGGATGTCGGCGGTGCTGAAGTGCTCATCCATGGCATGGGCACCTTCCAACAATTCCTTAAAGCGATCGAAACCGACCGCGAGCGCAATGGGCAGGCCGATGGCCGACCAGAGCGAATAGCGCCCGCCCACCCAATCCCAGAAGCCGAACATATTGGCGGTGTCGATGCCGAATTCGGCCACCTTCTGCCCATTGGTGGACACTGCGACAAAGTGACGGGCCACCGCGGCCGAATCCCCGAGCGAGGCCAGCGCCCAGGCACGGGCGCTCTCGGCGTTGGTCATGGTCTCCTGGGTAGTGAAGGTCTTGGAGGCAACGACGAACAGGGTGGTGGCGGGATCGAGCCCGCGGACGGTCTCCACCAGGTGGGTGCCATCCACGTTGGAGACGAAGTGTACCCGCAGCCGGTCGCTAAGGTAGGGGCCGAGCGCGGTGCAGACCATCTTGGGCCCCAGGTTGGAGCCGCCGATGCCGATGTTGACCACATCGGTGATGGGCCGTCCGGTATAGCCCTTCCAGTCGCCGGCCCGGACCTGCTCGACAAAGGTCTCCATGCGGTCCAAAACCGCATTGACTGCGGGCATCACGTCCGTGCCGTCCACCAAGATCGGCCGGTTGGAGCGGTTGCGCAGGGCCACATGCAGCACGGAGCGCTGCTCGGTGTTGTTGATCGGCTCGCCGGCGAACATGCGCCGCGTCCAGCCCGGCAGGTCGACCGCGCCGGCCAGGTCGCACAACAGGTCGAGGGTCTCCTGGGTGATCCGGTTCTTGGAATAATCCACCCGCAGCCCCGCCGCCGATAGGGTCATGCGCTCGGCGCGCTGGGGATCGGCGGCGAACAGGTCACCCATCCGGGTGTCCTTGAGTTGCTGCCAATGCCGCTCCAGGGCCTGCCATTGGGGGGTCTGAGTGACGAGCGACATCGGGTCTTCTCCTGCGGATGAGTGGGTAAGCGGGCTTGAACGAGGCCAATTCGGCTGGAGCGCCAGCACCTGCCGCGGGGCGGGCCGCCCGACCAAGGGTGCGGCACAGTCTTGCATCACGGACGCCCATCCGACCAGGGCAAAATGTGCTAACGTGGCGGCCATAAACAAAACTGTCACATCTGTGGCGATGTTAATCTAAATCAAGGGCGCCGGGGCGTCCGATCGACCTCTTTAGGACCCGCTATGGATCAATCAGTGCATCGCTACCCGAGCCCGGACGGACTGCGCGTCCTGTTGGCCAGCAGCGAGGCGCACCCGCTGATCAAGACCGGCGGGCTCGCCGATGTGGCCGGCAGCCTGCCGCTGGCGCTGCGCGAACTGGGCCAGGACGCGCGCCTGATCCTACCCGCCTATCCGCGCGCCGCCAGACAGTTGCGTGAACCCCGCACCCTGTGCGAGATCAAGGTGCCGGGCGCCCGCACCGGTGTGCGCATCCTGGGCGGCAGTCTCCCCGATCACGACCTGCCGGTCTATCTGGTCGACGCCCCGGAGCACTTCGCTCGCGAGGGTAACCCCTACACGGATCTCTCCGGGCGCGACTGGGGCGACAACGCCGAGCGCTTCCTGCTCTTCTCCCGGGTCGTGGCCCAACTCGCCCAGGGTCTGCCGGCCCTGGGTTGGCGGCCGGAGGTGTTGCACACCAACGACTGGCAGACCGGGCTCGCCCCGGCCTTGTTGCAGGGCGTGCCGGGGCGCCCGGCCACCGTCTTCACCATCCACAACCTGGCCTACCAGGGGCTCTTCGACCGCGCCACCTTCGACCGGATCGGCCTGCCGGGGTCCCTGTGGGGCATGGTCGGGCTCGAGTTCCATCAGCGCCTGTCCTTTATCAAGGGCGGCATCGTGTTCTCCGATCGGGTGAACACCGTCAGCCCAACCTATGCCGAGGAGGTGCGCACCCCGGCGCACGGTTGCGGGCTGGACGGCCTGCTGCGCCAGATCGGCACCCGCTTCAGCGGCATCTTAAACGGCATCGATTACCGCGACTGGGACCCGGCCATCGACCCCCTGATCCTCCAGCCCTACGACCAGGGCAACTTCGGGCTGAAGGCCGAGAACAAGCTGGACCTCCAGCGCGAGTTCGGGCTCACGCGCAACGAGGGCGCCTTCCTGCTCGGCTATGTCGGGCGCCTGGTGGAGCAGAAGGGGATGGACCTGATCCTCGGCATCCTGCCCGGACTGCTCCGGGACCCGGATGTGCAGTGCGTCATCCAGGCCTCGGGCGAGCGCTCGTTGGAGCTGGCGATCCAGACCCTGGCGGCCGCACACCCACGGCAGGTGGGGGTGTCCTTCGGCTATGACGAGACCCGCGCCCACCGCATCGAGGCCGGCTGCGACGCCTTCCTGATGCCCTCGCGCTTCGAGCCCTGCGGGCTCAATCAGCTCTACAGCCTGCGCTACGGTACCCCGCCGATCGTCCACCGCACCGGCGGACTGGCGGACACCGTGGTCCATGCCTCGCCCGCGGCCCTGGCCGAGGGCCGGGCGACCGGGTTCCTGTTCGATGCGCCCACCGCGGACTCGCTCTGGCATGGCGTCCAGCAGGCGCTGGGCCTGTATCGCGGGGACCCCGAGGGGTGGCGGCGGCTGGCGGTGACCGGCATGGCGCGCGACTTCAGTTGGGAGGCCAGCGCGCGCTCCTACCTGCAACTCTATGCCGACGCCATCGCCGAGCGGCGGCTGGCCGGCGCTCAGGCCACGCAGCCGGCAGCGGCGTGAGACGCCGCCCGTGGGAGCGGCTTCAGCCGCGACGCGACATCGCAAGCTGCCGTGGGCTCGTCGCGGCGCAAGCCGCTCCCACCGGGCTCCGCAGCTCGGTGGCTGCGATTCAAATGCATCGAGGTGTTGCACAACGCCTCCGGAGTGCCTAGAATCGCTCCCTCTCGCGGGTGTAGTTCAATGGTAGAACTTCAGCTTCCCAAGCTGATAGCGTGGGTTCGATTCCCATCACCCGCTCCAACTTCCCCTCGCCTCACCTCCCCCGGCCATGCAGCGTTTTTACCAGGCCGGGAATCGGATCGAGCTTGCCTACCGCCGCCTTCTCGCAAGCACTGCTCGACTGGTTCGACCGCCACGGGCGCAAAGACCTGCCCTGGCAGCGCGACCCCACGCCCTATCGGGTCTGGGTCTCCGAGATCATGCTCCAGCAGACCCAGGTGGCCGTCGTCGTCCCCTATTTCGAGCGCTTCATGGCGCGCTTCCCGACCCTCGCTGACCTCGCGGCAGCACCGGCCGATGCGGTCCTGGCACTCTGGTCGGGGCTCGGCTATTACGCCCGTGCCCGCCACCTGCACCAGGCGGCGGTGCTGATTGGGGCGCGCCACGGCGGGGACTTCCCGACGGCACTGGCGAGCGTCGAGGCCCTGCCCGGGATCGGTCGCTCCACCGCCGGGGCCGTGCTCTCACTCGCGCTGGGCCAGCGTCACCCCATCCTGGACGGCAACGTCAAGCGGGTACTGGCCCGCTGCTTCGCAGTCAGCGGCTGGCCCGGACAGACGGCGGTGCAGGCCGAGTTGTGGCGGCTCGCGGAGCGGCTCACGCCCCACGACCGGGTGGACGCCTACAACCAGGCGATGATGGACTTAGGCGCCACCCTCTGCACCCGTACCCGACCGGCCTGCGACCGCTGCCCGGTGGCGTCGTCCTGTGTTGCCGCTCGCCAGGGACGCCAGGCGCAGTTCCCGCAGCCGCGGCCGGCCAAACGCCTGCCGGAGCGTGAGACCCTGATGATCCTCGCCCGCGACCCGACCGGCGCGGTCCTGCTGGAGCGCCGTCCACCCAGCGGTATCTGGGGTGGGCTGTGGAGCCTGCCGGAGATCGCGCCCGCGCGCGACCCAGCCGATTGGTGCCTGGAGTACACGGGCGCCGCCCCCCTGCGGCTTGAAATGCACCCGGCGCGCCGCCACGCATTCAGCCACTTCGCGCTCGCCATGCGGATCGCGCAGGTCTGGGTCCCGCGCGTCGCCACCCAACGGATCGCCGAGGCGGATCGGGAACTGTGGTTCAGTCCCGGGGCCGTGGCCGACCTGGGTCTGCCGGCGCCGGTGCGCTCCATCCTCGCCGATCTGGCCCCGCCAGACCCGGACCCATCACCCTAAACCCAGAAATGACTCACGCCAAGGCGCCAAGCTCGCCAAGAAATACAATAGGCTAGGCAAAGAAACCCGATCGCCCACCGAGTCAACGACCCGCCGCCGATAACGCACCGAAAAACTTGGCGAGCTTGGCGCCTTGGCGTGAAACAAACGCTTCTTCTAGTATCCTGCTGAGGTTGAGAACCGAAATGAGCCACACCGTTCACTGCATCAAGCTCGGCCAGGAGGCCGAGGGACTGGACCGCCAGCCCTACCCGGGCGAATTGGGCAAGCGCATCTTCGAGCAGGTCTCCAAGCCGGCGTGGGCGCAGTGGCTACGCCATCAGACCATGCTGATCAACGAAAACCGCTTGAGCCCGATGGACCCAAAGGCCCGCAAGTTCCTGGAAGAGCAGATGGAGCGCTACTTTTTCGGCGACGGGGCCGACCTGCCGGAGGGCTATGTCCCGCCAGTCGGTTGAGCGCCCCCGCGCGAACACAAGGCCCCCGGTGGGCCCGCCCCTGGCCGCTCCGGCGGCCTTCGGATATGATTTAGGCCCATGTCAAAAACAGAACTCAATCCCCGTGTCCTCACCATTTCAGGCCGCATACTCGGCGGGCTTGAGGTGGTCTTTCTGGCGGTGATCGCCATCGCGACCCTGATCGCCAGCGTTCAGGAGATGTTTGCGATGGCCGGGCGGGGCGAGGTCGCCCTGGCCGATCTGCTGCTGCTCTTCATCTATCTCGAAGTACTCTCCATGGTGGCGGTCTATCTGGATTCCGGCGCCCTGCCCGTGCGCATCCCGCTCTACATTGCCATGGTGGCACTCGCCCGGCACATCATCCTGGATATGAAGGAGATGACCGAATGGGGCATCGCCTCCTCCGCCTTCGCCGTACTCATCCTCGCGGTGGCGGTGTTGGTGGTCCGCTTCGGCCATGTGCGCTTCCCCTACCCCTCACTCAACCGCAGCGGTCGCCAGGGGGAAGGCAACGACTGAGGCACACCGGCGACCGACATCCTGGCAGAGCATGGACGGTCGCAGATGGATGACTAGCCCGGCGGCGACTCCAACCCCCGCAGCAGTCGCCGCACCCACCCCGCCCCCCCATAGATGAGCCCGGTATAGACCTGCACCAGGTCGGCCCCGGCGGCAAGCTTGGCCCGCGCCCCCGCGGCGTCCATGACCCCGCCCACCCCGATCAGCACCGGCCCAGCGCCCAGCGCCTCGCGCACAGTCTTCAGCAATTGGGTACTGCGCGCGAACAACGGCCGACCCGAGAGCCCGCCGCTCAGACCCTCGGTGGGGCTTTTGAGTCCAGCAAAGCGGATCGTGGTATTGGTGAGGATGAGCCCAGCACAGCCCGCCTCCAGCGCCGCCCGGGCACAGTCGATGGCATCGCTGTCGGCGAGGTCCGGCGCCAGCTTCAACAACAGCGGCCGGGGCTGCGCCAGGCGCTGATTGGGTACCTGGATGGCGTCGACGATACGCTGCACCTCATCCACCGTCTGGAGGTCACGTAGACCCGGGGTATTCGGGCTGGAGATATTGACCACCACATAGTCCGCCAGTGCGCCCAGGCGCTCAAAGCTCGCCCGATAGTCGGCCGCCGCCGCCGCCGCCGGGGTCACCTTCGACTTACCCAGGTTCACGCCAAGCGGCACCTGCAACACCTCACGCTCACGCAGCCGTGTGAGGCGCACCTGCATGGCCGCCGCGCCACCGTTGTTGAAGCCCATACGATTGACGATGGCGCCATCGACCGGCAGGCGAAAGAGCCGCGGGCGCGGGTTCCCGGGCTGGGGCAGCGCGGTGACTGTACCCACCTCAATGAAGCCGAAGCCCAGCCGCTGCCAGACCGGGACCGCCGCCGCCTCCTTGTCGAGTCCGGCGGCCAGCCCGATGGGATTGGGAAAGGTGAGCCCCATCAACCGGCGCCCCAGGTCCGCGCGACGCGCCGGGTCCGTGGCCGGCAACCGCCCAGCGAACACGGCCGACCAACGCGCCAGCAGTGCCAGGGTGAGCCGGTGGGTCAGTTCGGCATCGAGCCGAAAGGCCAGGGGGCGGATCAGGCGCCACGCGCCTGAGGTGTCTTGCTCGTTCAATGCACAGCCTCTTCATTGTAGGGACGCCGATGACCCGGCACCATGGCGAAGGTGCAGCTTACCGTGAAAGTCGCGCCGGGAGCGCGCTCCAACTCTCCCTCCCCCCCTCGTGGGGGCGGGCGGGGTGGGGGAACGGCCAGCCGCCGCCGACACCATCAAATCAGTATCAAGACCACCCCGGCCACCATCAGCCCCCCGGCCGGCAGACGCCGCAGGAGCCCCCGTTCTTTGAACCACAGGACGCCATAGAGGATACCGAAGAGCAGACTGGTGCGCTTGACCGCGATCATGTAGGCCACCTCGACCTGCTGGATGGCGAGAAAATGGGTATAGGCCATCATGCCGCTGAGCGCCGCGACTGCCAGCACCGGCAGGGGCCGCGAGGCGAGTTTGAGCAGGAGTCGTGGGCGCGGCACGGCGAAGACCAGGATGACCGCAAGACCCAGCGCCCCGAAATAGAAGGGCCCGAACCGCTCAGGCCCCAGATAGCGCATGGCCCCTTTGCCCAGGGTGGCGGTCAGGGCATAGATGAGCGCCACCGCGAGCATCATCCGCGAGCCCCGCTCATAGAGGATGGCCCGCAATGGCCGCCCCCAAGTGCGCCAGTCAAGCGCCCGCGCCTGGTCGCCATTGAGCAGCCAGGCCCCGGCCACCACCAATAGCACCCCGACCGCGCCCCTGGCACTGACCCGCTCTCCCAGCAGCACCCAGGCAATACCGATCACGAAGACCGGGGTGAATGCGAGATAAGGCAGGGTGAGCGAGAGCGGATGGTCGCGGATCGCCGCCATATAGAGCAGTATGGCCAGGACCTCCAACGGCACCAGCACGGCCAGGGTCCACCAGAATTGCACCGGCAGGGCGGTCAGGGATGGCAAACCCGCGAGCAGCGGGGTCATGAGCAGCCCGGTCAGGCCGAACCGCACGACCGCCAATTCACGCGCGGAGAATCCTTGCAGCCATGCCTTGGTGGCAGCGTCCGCACTCGCGAGGCTCAGCGCGCAGATCAGCGACAGTGGTAGCCAGTGCATTGCCCCACCCATTGCTCAAGAGCGGTTATGATGGATAGCACAAGCCCGCGTCCGCGACACCGCTCGCCCTCGCGACACCGCTCCAGCGGTGTCACGCCGGTGTCAGGCGCTCCGCGCCGGGAGTGCCGGGGACCACAATGATGACCAAGGCCAAGGGCTTTTGGCCTGTTCATGCAGATGATGATCCTTGGCTCGCGCCAGGCAGCCTCCCCCATACGGTGCTTGGCGTGGTGACTGTAGCAATATACAAACCCTCCACTTGCGCCCTGGCCCAGGGGGTTTTTCGCAGAAATTTCAAACTGGATTTCACCGAAGGATCATTCTTGAAACAATTGATGTCGATCTTGTCCGCGAGACCCTCCCAGCCGTAATGATCGACCAGCGTCGCTAAGACAGCTTCCAGAGTCACTCCGTGCAATGGATTTTTCGGTTGTTCAGCCGTCATGAAATACCTCCCTATTGGTCGAATAGTCGTTAATATGCAAGCGGCGGCGCCGTCGCCCCAGCCATGTTAGAGATAGCGCGACGTTTCCTCAAGCCCTGCCTGGGCATGACATCCGGCCCCAAGAATGAGGTTCATTATGCAGCTTGCCCGCGGCCAACGCCTGTCCCTCGCGGAGTTGATCGGCTCGACCACCTTGCGGATCGAGATCGATCTGCGGGGCGTGGCGGTCGATGTCTCGTGTTTCGGTCTCGACGCCAACAGCCAACTCTCGGACGACCGCTACCTGGTCTTCTTCAACCAGCCAGCGACCCCCTGCGGCGGCGTGCGGATCGCCAATGCCGCGGGTGCCGCGGCTGGATTCGACCTCGCGCTCGACCGGCTACCCGACATGATCGAGCGGCTGGTGTTCGTCGCCGCCATCGACGGGCCAGGCACCATGAGTACCTTGGTGAGCGGTCAGGTGGCGCTCGCGGCCGGCGAACGGCGTGCGGTCTTTGCGTTCACCGGGGATGACTTCGCGCAGGAGCGGGCACTGATGCTGATCGAACTCTACCGCAAGGGCGGGGCCTGGCGAGTCGCGGCCACCGGCGCCGGTTTCAACGGCGGCATGGACGCACTGGTGCGGCACTTCGGCGGCGAGGTGGCCGCGGCCCCGCCCTTGCCGCCGCCCCGACTGTCTTTGGAAAAGCGCCTCGAAAAAGACGCACCGCAGCTGATCGACCTCGCTAAACAAGCGACCATCAGTCTGAAAAAGCAGGGCTTGCAGGAGACCCTGGCCCGAGTCGGTGTGGTCCTGGATGCCAGCCGCTCGATGAACCGGCAATACAAGACCGGGCGGGTCCAAGAACTGCTGGACCGCGCCCTGCCCCTGGCCCTGCACTTCGACGATGACGGCGCACTGGATGTCTGGGCCTTCGACGATACCCCCAAGACCCTGCCGCCGGCGACCGTCCACAACATTGCCGGCTATACCGAAACGGCCGGGGGCGGCTGGCGGGCCTGGTACGGTGGCGCCAACGACGAACCCAAGGTCATGCGTCTGGCGATCGACCACTACCGCGCCACGCCGGATGCACCGCCGGCCTATGTGCTGTTCGTGACCGACGGCGGGATTCATCGGAACAAAGAAATCGTCGAGCTGACGATCGAGGCCGCCCGCTACCCGATCTTCTGGCAATTCATGGGGCTTGGCGGGCGCAACTATGGCGCGCTGGAACGGCTGGACACCATGCCCGGTCGGTTGGTCGACAACTGCGGATTTTTTGCCATCGACGATCTCCACGACCTGACCGATGAGCAACTCTATGACCGTTTGCTTGCGGAGTTTCCGCAATGGCTGCGCGCCGCGCGCACCCAAGGGGTTATCCGATAAGTCGGCCCGGTTTGTCCTTGGTCGTCGCTGCGGCCCCGCGCCCTCGTGCAACCGGTCGCGGCCTGGGGGCCGCTCCTACGGCAGCGAACGATGAAAGTCCCCCCGTGGGAGCGGCTTCAGCCGCGACGAGGCCACGGCAGCTTGTGAGATCGCGTCGCGGCTGAAGCCGCTCCCACCGGGTGCCGGGCTGACTTGCAAGGTAAGACGCGCCAGTCACTCCTCGGGCAGCCAGTCTTGATCCAGCACCTCGTGCTTGTCCCAGGGACAGGTATCCGGGAAATCGGAGAGCCCGGTCTCTTCCGCTGCCTGGGCGGTGGCGTCATCCCAACATCGGATCGGCCTCATTGCAAAAGTCTCGGCCAGCGGGCCGCCCGCGACGCCGCGGGTGCCGCGGGTTATGGTAGCGCGCTTATCCGTCAGGTGCAGCAGGCCCGGGAGGGTCGAACCATGTCCAACTCAGGCCCCCGGAACAGCGCACTAACCCGCGCGCGCTGGCGCGGATGCCTCGCCTTGGTCCTGACCTTGGTCGGCGCTCAGGGGGCGTCGACACCCTGGGCCAAGGAATCGCCGGCAGACACGCCACCCCTGAGTTGCACCCTGGTGCGCGTCTTCGACGGGGACTCGCTGGAACTGCGGTGTAACGGCCGGACCCTCGAGGTCCGGCTGTATTGCATCGATGCCCCGGAGTGGGAACAGGACCCCTGGGGCAAGCGGTCGCTGCGACACCTGGAGGCGATCGCCCCGCACCGGGTCGAACTTGAGCCGCTCGACACCGACCGCTTTGGGCGAATCGTCGGGAAGGTCTACGGCACTGGCCCGGGACGCCCGCTGCTCAATCTGCAACAGGTGGCGAGCGGCCAGGCGGCAGTCTATCGTCACTATTGCAAAGACCCAGGTTTCGACCGTGCCGAGCAGGCGGCACGGCAGGCGCGATTGGGGATCTGGTCGCGGCCGGGGGAGCAGCAAACGCCTTGGGCATTCAGACACCGCAATGAACGCTGAACGAACATGGACTGGCACTGGTCGGGCAGTGCCGAACGGCACGCTGCCACGCGCAACCCGAACGATGGCGAATAAGCCGTGTTGACCCGGTCACTGAATTGACCGAATTAGGCGCCGCCTTGCACAGGGCGGGCCTATACTTGCAACTCTCAGTTTGGTCGGCGGCCTTTAGGGTGCGGCCGTCGAACTCGGGCCACAGGGCGCAACGGGCCAGGAAGGTGCCATCGGACTCGGCTGCGCACGTCGGGTAGCGATTCACCCCGGTGTCTTAGATCAACGCAAAGGAGTCTCAACATGCCCTTGATCGACCTGCCTTTCATCGCTGAACTCACGGCCCTGCGCCGCGACCTGCATGCCCATCCCGAACTGGCCTTTGCGGAAGAGCGCACCGCCGAGGTGGTGGCGCGCGAGCTGACCGCCTATGGGCTTGAAGTACACGGCGGCCTGGCGAAAACCGGTGTCGTCGCCGTGTTGCGCGCCGGCGAATCGCCGCGCGCCATCGGTCTGCGCGCCGATATGGACGCCCTGCCGATGGCAGAACTCAACACCGTGGCGCACCGCTCGCGCTACCCCGGGCGGATGCACGCCTGCGGTCATGACGGCCACACCGCCATGCTGCTCGGCGCGGCCCGCTATCTGGCGGACCATCGCGAGTTCGACGGCACGGTCGTCTTCATCTTCCAGCCGGCCGAAGAGGCCGACGGCGGCGCGCCCTTGATGATTGCGGACGGCCTGTTCGAGCGCTTTCCGGTCGACGCGGTCTATGGGCTGCACAACTGGCCCGGGGTCCCGGTGGGCTGTATGGCGGCGCTGCCGGGGCCGGTGATGGCCGGCACCTGCGCCTTCGAGATCCGGGTGCAGGGCGACGGCTGCCACGCCGCCATGCCGCAACAGGGCGTGGACGCGATCGTGACCGCCGCACAATTGGTGCAGGCGTTACAGACGGTCGTCAGCCGGCGCCTCGATCCCTGCGACCCGGCGGTGTTGAGCGTCACCCAGATCCATGCCGGCGAGGCCTGGAACATCATCCCCGAGGAGGTCATCCTGCGCGGCACCATCCGCACCTTCAAGGCCGAGGTGCAGGCCGCGGTCGAGGCGAGCATTGAGCGACTGTGCAGCGGCATCGCTGCCGCCCAGGGCGCACACATCGCCGTCACCTACGACCAGCGATTTCCGCCGACGATCAACGATCGGGCGGCCAGCGCCTTCTGCCGCGGGGTGGCCGCAGCGGTCTGTGGCGAGGAGCGACTGATGACCGACGTCGAACCCTCAATGGGCGGAGAGGATTTTGCCTACATGCTGGCGGTGAAACCTGGCTGCTATGTGTGGCTGGGCAACGGCCCGGACGGCGGCGGCCTGCACAACCCACACTACGACTTCAACGACGCGGTGTTACCGATCGGTGTCAGCTACTGGGTGACGCTGGCGCGCACCGCCTTGGCGCGGTGAGCGATGCGGGCTAGTTCAGCGGCGGCCAATCGCCCTTGATGGCCGTGGCCGCCACTGGTGAAGAGCCGGCGGCGGCCGTTGCCGGCGGCACCTGCTCGGGCGTCTCCGCTGGAAATTCGATCGGCGGTCGGCCGCAGCCCTGGCAATAGCCGGACACCGGGTCGTCCTCACACACGCCGACACAGGGATATTTTTCAAAATCGCTCATTTAGTCCTCGCAATCGCATCGAAAATCGCCCTGCCAGGGATCGTGTTCCTCGCGGCGACGGGCCACCGTGGCCAGTATCCCTAGCAGCCTGTCGGACTTGATGGCGTAACCGATTGATTAAACAGGAAAACGACTTTTTGGCGCAAAAGATGAAACTCTTTGCATTCAATCGGTTGCATCACTAAGTCCGACAGCCTGCTAGCCTAACGCCATCGCTCGCCCGCTGCCAAACGGCGATTTCGTCGCGCGTGCGAAAACAGCCGAGGCATAGGCCGAGCGCGGGGTCCAGCCGGCAGACCTTGATGCAGGGGGATTTAACCATCAGTTCGGCGACGCCCCGGCGAGCCACTGCGCAAAGACCGCCCGGACCTGCGCCGGGGCGAGCAGGGTGCCGCCGTGCGGTGCGTCCACGATGGTATAGCCATGCAGCGGGGAGCGGCCGTCATACCAGGGGTCCGGGCCGGCATAGCCAGGGCGCGGCTCACCCCGGCGCGGGCGGCCGAGGCGCCGCCGCTGCGCGGTCTCCGCCGCCTCCAGGGCCTCGCCCAGCCCGTTGAGCCAGAGCCCCAGTCCGGGCGCAACACTCAGGATGACCCGGGTCGGCGACAACTCGACCGCAGTGAAGACGAAGCCCCGGGGGTCCTCGGCACCCGCACGGTCGCCCCGCGCCCAGGCCTTGAACAACAGCGACTCGGGGGCCGCAATCCAGAGCCCCGGCACCCGCTCGCCCCCTTCGCCCGTCGCACGCGGCAAGGCGACCGTCAGGCGCTCGGCACGCGCCAGGTCACGCCGGTAGCGCCCCTGATCCGCGCGGACCAGGTCGAGCGGCGCCGCCCAGGCGGGCTCGGCCGCCAGCCGCGCGCCCAACTGGTCCAGCCCGACCCCCGCCGCCAACTGCCCGACCACCCAGGCGACGAACCGCTGGCCGGCCCGCACCGCGGCCAGGCTGGTCCCATCGGGTTGGGCCGGGTCCGGATCCGCGTCCTGCCGCGCCAGTTCCAGGCAGGCGAGAAAGACGGCATAGGGGGTAATCGGCCGGTCCGGCTCCAGGCGGGTATGCCCGCGGTCGACGGCGCAGACCGCCGCCGCCCACCGATCCGCCGCCGGGCGGGACAGGGTCCCGTGGAGCAGCGACTCCACAAAATAGGTCGCGGTGATGGCGTCCAGATCCGGCTGGCGGTGGGTGACGATCTCCAGCGGTTCACCCGCCGGCAGCGCCTGCGCCTGGGCCAGAATGGTCGCCTCCTGTTCCAGCACCAGGGCCGCCGTGCAGCGGTCTGGGCCGTCGGGCTGATGGTGATCGATCAGACCAGGGCCGAAGCGGTTGCCCACGTCGAGCCACAGCCGGCGCGGGTCCGGCGCGGCGGTCGCACCCATGGGGACGAAGCGATAGAGAAGATCGGTCATGATAGGACCATAGGCTTGCGACACCGCTTTGAGACTGGCGAGGTATTCGCAGGCACCCCACCGCCGTCAGGCGGCGCCTGGGAGCGCCGACATTCTGTCGGCCACGGCGCGCAGCGCCGTTGGGTCATCGCGCAAACAACGCCCTATGGGATTAACCTCGAAACTGCGAACCGCCTGCGGCGGTTGGCCGACAGAATGTCGGCGCTCCCAGACGCAAGCGTCTTTGCCCCCGCACCGATACCTGCCCAGCGTCTTCACGGTGTCACCGGTGCTGGGCGCACCGCACCGAGCCCGCCGATGGCCTACCATCCCCGCCGCCTCACCCAATCCGCCAATCGCCCCAGCCACCGGCTGACGCGCGGCCCGAGCACCAAATAGAGCGCGATGACCAGGACCACCAGTGCGCCAGTCCCGGCCGCCAGCCACCAGGTATCCCAGGCCCCCAGATACTTGAGGATCGGGTCTTTCTTGAGGTCCCACAGAAACCCCGCCGGATAGATCAAGGCCACCAGCAGCATGGCCTGCTGACGCCCGGCGTTGGAGCGCTGGTCCACAGAGATAGAGCGGGTAGTAACGTGACTCCGCCTGCCCCAGGATCGGCATCCGCGGATGCCAGGCGAGAAAGGCGCAGGTATCGCGCAGCGCCAGCCCCCGCCAGTGCTCCCAGATCGCCACCCCGGACTGCCCCCGCAGATACTCCAGATTCGCCTGCCAGGACGGGTCCCCGTTGAGCCCGAGCGCACTACCCTCACGCGAGATACTCGCTAGCTCGTAGAGCAACGCCTCGCCCAGGCCCGGATAGCCCAGTGACTGCGCCTGAAGGCAGGCCGACTGCTCCGGGGACCAGATGCCGGCGGCCTGCTCCCGGGCCATACGCGCGGGCGCAAGCGGCGGTTCCACCCGCGGGCAGGAGAAGCCCCCGTCGGCGGGCGGCGGGGCGATGCGCGCGACGGTCAATACCTTCACATAGTGGCTGCGGTGATCGGCCCAGACCTCATCCCCGGACTCCAGGCGCAGCACGTTTTCCGGCCCGGCGGCGACCCGAGGCCCGTCCATGGTGAGCCCGAGCCAGTGCCGCAGCACCCCGCCCCAGAAGTGCTCCTGCGGCCCACCGCCGGCGGCGTTCAACCAGGCCCCGCCCCGCTCGCTGTGGTCCAGGTCACGCAGCAGGCGATTCAACAGCGCCAGGTCGCCCACCCCATAGGACCGGGTCGCGCCGCTCAGGTCCGTGACCCGCGTCGGCACCAGCTTGCAGGCCAGGACGGCATTGCACAGCGGGTGCAGCGCGTGGCTGTCAGGGAACAGCCACAGATCCGCCCACTCCACCCGAAACCCCAGGGTCTCGGGTGGACCGTCGCCGTCCGGCACGGCCACCTGTAACTCGCTCCCCAGCCAATGCGCCCCGGTGCCCAGCGATAGCAGCAGCGGCTCCTCGTGTCGGCACCCCTGGTCCCGCGCATCCAGCCGCCGATAGACCAGGTCCGCATCAGTCGTCGGCGCGCCCGCGCGCGGAAAGCTCTTGCCGAATAGCGCCTCATGCGCGCTCGGGCAGAGCGCATGCGCGGGCGCAAAGCAGCGCCCCGGCAACGCATCGCCTGGTGGGGTGTTCAGATAAGGATGCAGGTTCCATCCGTGGTCCGTGAAGTCCCGGCACCAGTCCAGCCGCAACTTACGCAACTGCCGCCGGTAGAGCCCAGGCAGCGGGGTCGCCTGGCGCAGGTGAACGCGGTGGCGCAGCCCCGCCAGCAGGATGCTGTAACCGCCCGCATCGCCCGCGTCCGGGTCCGCCGCGAGCAGTGTGGAAAAGGGATAGATGCCGGTGTCCGACTCTGACTGCTGATCCAATTGAACCGCTCCGGTCACGCTTTGCGGGTTTACAGATGGCGTTTAACATCCATGCGCCGATGCAGCACCCGCAGGATTTCGATGCATGCACCTGACGCGCGGAAAAAGATCATGTGGCTTTGCTCAGGGTAGGCGTACATCCCGGAACGGATATCCGGGCGGTCCTGCCAGAGCGCTTGGTTACGGGTCAGCCAGGACACGCGCGCCATCAAGGCATCGATATACCGGTCTGCCTGGTCAGCATTCCAGCGATCCGCCGTAAAATCCCAGATGGACTCCAAGTCACTCGCGGCCTGCGACGAGATCCGATAATTCATTCCGGTCGGCGCCGGCGCCCCGCCGTCTTGATGCGGTCCGCGAAACCGGCCAGCTCGCCCTCATCGAGTTCGGTGTAATCGCCACGCTCGATGGCCGCGATTCCCTGGTCGACCGCGGCGCGCAGCCGCTCCAGCTTCAGTGCCTCGAACTCATCGAAGACCCCCTTGGACATAAGCACCGCCACGGGGTGCCCGTTGCGTTCGATGGCCACGGGCTCGCGGCAGGCGGCATCGAGCACCTGCCCGAAACTCGCCGCCGCATCCTGGGTGGAGAAGTGTTGCATCGTCGGTTTTCAATCTTGCAGAACGGATCAGCCGAACATAGACCGACGCGGCGGCAGGCGCAAGGGTGGCGCCATGACCGGGGCTGCCGCGATCAGCGTTCCCACCACCGGATGCCGATGCTTTTCCGAGAAAGTCAGGCTGGCGCCCGGTGGGAGCGGCTTCAGCCGCGACGCGACCTCGCAAGCCGCAGAGCGGCCTCGTCGCGGCTGAAGCCGCTCCCACGGGGGACCTTCATCGTCCTGGGTGACTGGTCTTGTGGCCACGGCTGTTAGGCGGTCCGGCGTGCAAGCGCCGCTGATTTCCCTTCGCTACCTCTGGGGCCGCCACCGGCTGAAGCCTCGACCTCCGGTTGTAGACGGACCGCCGCTGACGGGGGCGATGATCAACGCCACGGCATGCAGCGGTGCCTGGGATTGCGGGTCTATCGCGGGGCCTGAGCGATTCCCCGTCGCCGGGGGCGCGGGTAGAATCTGCCGCAATTGCAATGGGGCGATGGGGGCGGTTTGAGTGAGCGGATCATGGACATCAGCTATAACCTCGGGCAGGTGTCGAGCGCGAGTAGTTGGGGCAATCCGCTGGACCCCACTCAACGTGGCTCGGACCTTGTCGAGAAGGGCAATGCCCTCCTGGCCCAGCGGACCCCGGCCGCCCTGGCGGCTGCGGTGGCTGCCTATGACGAGGCGATCCGGCTATGGCAGGGGCTGGACATCGGCGTGGCCGAGTACCGCAAAGACCTGGGCAGTGCTCACTTCAACAAGGGCAATGCCCTTCAGTCCCAGGGCACCCCGGCCGCTCTGACGGCGGCGGTGGCGGCCTATGACGAGGCGATACGCCTGTACCAGGGGCTCGACCTCGGCGTGGTCGAGTACCGCAAACACCTGGCCAACGCCCACATGAACAAGGGCGTTGTCCTCGCGGCCCAGGGAACCCCGGCCACCTTGGCGGCGGCGGTGGCGGCCTGTGACGAGGCGATCCGGCTGCGGCAAGAGCTCGACCTCGGCGTGGCCGAGTACCGCAACGGCCTAGCAGGCTGTCGGACTTAGTGATGCAACCGATTGAATGCAAAGAGTTTCCTCTTTTGCGCCAAAAAGTCGTTTTCCTTTTTAATCAATCGGTTACGCCATCAAGTCCGACAGGCTGCTAGCCATGGCCCACTACAACAAGGGCCTTACCCTCCAGACCCAGGGCACCCCGGCCGCCCTGGCGGCGGCGGTGGGGGCCTACGACGAGGCGATCCGGCTGGGGCAGGGACTCGACCTCAGCGTGGCCCAGTACCGCAACGACCTGGCCATGGCCCACATGAACAAGGGCAATGCCCTCCAGGCCCAGGGCACCCCGGCCACCCTGGCGGCGGCGGTGGCGGCCTATGACGAGGCGATCCGGCTGCGGCAAGAGCTCGACCTCGGCGTGGCCGAGTACCGCAACGGCCTGGCCATGGCCCACATGAACAAGGGCAATGCCCTCTCGGACCAAGGCACCGCGGCCACTCTGGCGGCGGCAGTGGAGGCCTGTGACGAGGCGATCGGGCTGGCCACGGCACGACCCGGGGAGGAACTCTGGCTCGAACGCGCCGATACCGAGGCCAAGGCCTACGGCAACAAGGCCATCACACTGTCGCAGCAGGGCGACCCCATGAGCGCCGCGGATACGGCCCACGAGGGCCTGGGCCGCCTGCGCGACCTGGAGCGCGCCGGGGTCCATCTCCTGCGCGGTCTGCGCGAGCGGCTGTTCGATCTGACCCTCAAATATTACCTGGCCGCCCGCCAGCCGCAGTTCATCGCCGAGATCATCCGCGAGCACCTGGACCCGGCCGAGCCGGGGAGCGCCCCGGCCTCGACGGCAATGCATTGGGCGGCGCAGGAGGCGCTACGCGAGGCGATGGCGCTGCTTGTTGAAACCGGGCTGGCGGCCGAGGGGATCGCGGGGCTGGTGCTTATGATGCAGCGCCTGACCGACTGGCGCCTACTCTATTTCGGCGGCACCGCCGAGTCCGCCCGCCTCCAGGCCGCCGACCTGGAGACCCGCGGCGATCCGGCCCAGGCGGAAGCGATGCTGCGCGACTATGTGGCGGCCTGTCCCTCAGACCCCGCTGGCTATCTCGTCCTGGCCGAGTTCCAGGTGCGGCGCGAGGCGGCATCGGCGGCGGTGGAGAGCTATCAGCGCGCCGCGGCGGTGCTGGTCCAGCAGGCGCCGGTCGCTGCCGATCGCGCCGATATCGCCCAACGAGTCGCAAAGGTGGCGGGCCTGATGCTGAAACTGGAGCTGATCGACCTGGGCTTCGCGCCGTCCTCGGACATGGACATCGAGGCCCTCTTGCGGCGCAGCGACACGCTGCAGAGGTTGCTCGACGTCACATTTGTGAACGGGCTCTTCGAGGATGCCGCTGGCAACCCGGCCCGGGGACTTGACCTCGCGGCGACCAACGACTGGCGCAAATGGCTCGAGCCTGAACTCAAAGCCGTTTGGGAACCCTTCGCGGCGCAGCGGCTGGCGACCCTGAAGCAGTGGAACGCCGCGGCTACTGACCAGGCCCGCACGGAGGAGCGGACCAAGGCCTGGGAAGACCTCAAATCGTTGAGCCGAACCATGGCATCGCACCTGGTGCAGGGGCTCCCGATCCGCTGGCAGGGTTTTGGCGAGGCGCTGATCCACGCCTGGGTCGAGGTCCAGAGGCAATATGCCGCGGACTGGGCCAGCGCCGACGCGGGCAGGCGCGAGGACATCGAAGCGAAGATCGCCGCCGCACTCAACCGGGCGGTGGCGGATGCGAGCCAGGCGGTGTGCGACGGCGAACTGGCGGCGGCCCGGCTCCAGCTCCAGGCGCTGCTCGATCCGGTCTGGACCCAGGTGCTGGGCGCGCAGGAGCAGCGTTTCCTGGCTTGCGGGCTGCACTGTCTGGAGCATGAATGGCTGTCCCGGTATGCCGGGCTCAACCTCGGGTTGGCGCTCGAGCGGACCCTGGTGGAGCAGGTCTTCCAGCCGCTGCGCCAGGACTGGCGCACGGGAACGGACGTGGGTAAAGACCGGATGGGCGCCCAGGTAGCGGCGTTCCTCGACGGCAAGCGGGACCACCTGATGTTGGGACCCATGGCGATCACCTTGAAGCGGGCCTTACACCATGGCGCCGGGACCGTGGACCCGATCGAGCGCCTGCTGTTGAATCGCTTCGGTGCGCATCTATTGCGGAGCGCGTCCGAGGTGCGTCAACGGCGTGGCAAGGCACTGAACGCTATGCTGGACCTGCGTAACCACTGCGCCCACCGGCCGGAGGCGCCGTCCCAAGCGCAGGTCCGCGGTATGTGGGAGAACCTGGTGGAAGACCCCGCTGACGCCTTCTATCAATATTTCGGCCGCGCCTTGCTGCCTGCTGCGTGATGCGGCGTCGGCGGACCTGGGAGGCGCCACCGGCTGAAGCCTCGACCTCCAGTTTTGGCGGGCTGGCGGCGGCTGGGGCGATGAGCGAGGGCAGCGAGGTCGGTGGTCCGCGACCGGCTCTGGCCGCGAGGTTCACGGGCGACCCGTCGCGGCCTGGGGGCCGCTCCTACGAGGCAGGAGTGGCCCGCCCTTGCGCCTATCCCCGCCGCTCGAACAGGTAGTGGCTGACCCACCACTCCTGACCGTCGCGATAGCCGAAGAGCTCGGCGCAGGCCATGAAGAAGAGGCGCCAGCGCGTCCACCAGGTGGCGGCCTGGTCGGCGCCGTAGGTGGCATCCAAGATGGGCCAGACCTCGGCGCGGGCGGCGTCCATCTGCTCCAGCCAGGTGTTGAGTGTGCGCTCGTAGTGGCGGCCGTCCCAGCGCCAGCGATCCAGAATTTTCAGATGGTCCTGGAACCAGAGCGGCAGCTCGTCGCTCGGCATGATGCCGCCGGAGAAGAAATGGTGGCTCATCCAGTCGCTCGGGCCCTGATCCTCGAAGGCATAGGGGTGGGCGCGGTGACAGAAGATGTGCATCAGGAACCGGCCCTGGGGCTTGAGCCAGTCGTGGACCCGGGCGAACAGTCTGCGGTGGTTGCGCATGTGCTCGAACATCTCGATCGACACGATGCGGTCGAAGCGCCCGGGGGCGGCAAAGGCGTTCATGTCCGCGGTGATGACGCTGAGGTTGCCGATACCGCGCCGCTGCGCCTCGGCCTCGATGAAACCGCGCTGGCCGTGTGAGTTGGAGACGGCGGTGACGCGACAGGCGGGGTAGCGCTCGGCCACATAGAGGCTGAAGGCGCCCCAGCCGCAGCCCAGCTCCAGTACCTCCATGCCGTCGGCGATGCCGGCACGGTGCGCCGTCACCTGCAATGACTCGTCCTCCGCCTCGGCCAGGGTCTCCACCCCCGGGGACCACAGACAGGAACTGTACTTGCGCCGCGGCCCCAGGACCGCGACGAAGAACTCCGGGGGCAACTCATAGTGCTGGGCATTGGCCAGCTCCGGCACCTCGGCGATGGGGGCTGCGTCCATCATGGCGACGAAGTCGCTGGTGTGTGCGGCGGCGGCGGCCACGTCGTCCGTGGGCAGCGTGGCCAGGCGTTGGCGCAGCAAGGTGCGGATGCCACCGCGGATCACGGCGTCTGGCACCACCCCCTGCTCCACCCAGCGGATGGCGGTCTCGGTCAAATCGAACATGGATCATTCCCCTTGCGGCGTCGGCTTCTCTTCTCCATCTAAGATGTTGGTCCAGGCCCACGATGCCAAGTCCCGGCTTCCCCGCTTCTTACGCATTGCTTGCACCCCGGCTGCATCCGCCCGGCGTAGTCTTCGTTGCCACGGGGGTACACCGGCACGTCGGCCCCCATCGGCAGACCCATCAGCAATGAGAGACTTAACACCATGAGACTCACCACCCCCAGGACCCTGCTCGCACTCGCCATCGGCATCGCCGCCGCCACCGGCGCCACCGCGGCCTTCTGCGACCAGGGCGGGCCGCACGGCGATAACGGCGGGCGCCCCGATAAGCACCTCGCCCAGCTCACCGAGCGGCTCAACCTCACCCCGGAGCAGCAGGCCCAGATCAAGACCATCATCGAGGAGGAGCACGCCGCCGCCCAGCGTCTGCGGGCGGATAGCCGCAAGCGGATCGACGCGGTCCTCACCGATGCCCAGCGTGCAGAGCAAGCCGCGCGGATGGACAAGCGGATGGCTCGGCATCTGGAGCGCCTGACCAAGCGCCTGAACCTGACCCCCGAGCAGACCGCGCAGGTGCGCGCGATCCTGGTTGAGCGCCAGACCAACCCGGACCTGGACCGCGCCGCGGTCAAGCAGCGCATCGCCGCCGTCCTGACCCCGGAGCAACGCGAGCAGCTCCAGTCCATGCGCTCGCGCGACCAGCAGCATGGCCGCCCGGGTGGCGACCCCAAGCGTGACGGCCCGCGTGGCCAGCGTGGCGGACCCGACGGCGACCCCACCGATGGACCGGATGACGGCGGCCCGCACGACGGACCCGATCGGCGCTAGCGCAACCCGCTCGCCATGCGCCGGTGTCCCCAAGCACCGGCGCACGGCGATTGCCGCTATGTTTCCACACTTCTCAAGCGCCAGCACCGCATAATATCGGCTTAAACCTTGTCCACCCGCTCGCGCGCCGCCCCCGTCGGCACCATCAGGCAGTGATCGACCAATGAGTTCGGACCCCAAGGCCGCCCCGCGGCGCCGGTATCTGCCACTGTTGGCACTCAGCCTGGCCGGCGTCGCGGCGGTGCTCGCCTGGCTGTATTGGCCCGGCGGCGCCGAGGTGGCGAGCGGCCAGGGCGGGCCGGGCGGCGGTGGCAAGGAGCGGCCGGTGCCGGTGGTCGCCCAGCCGGTGCGCAGCGGTGACTTGCAGGTGTACTTGAGCGGCACCGGCACGGTCACGCCGCGCAATACGGTGACGATCCGCACCCGGGTGGACGGCCAACTGATGCGGATCGCCTTTGAGGAGGGTCAATACGTCCAGGCGGGCGACCTGCTGGCCGAGATCGACCCCCGACCCTCGCAAATGCAACTGCTCCTGGCGCAGGGCGCGCTGGCGCGCGATCAGGCACTGCTGGAGAATGCGCGGGTGGACCTGGAGCGCTACCGCACACTCTACCAGCAGGACTCGGGCTCCAAGCAGCAATGGGATACCCAAAAGTCTCTGGTCGGTCAGTACGAAGGGGCGATCAAGTCGGACCAGTCGCAGATCGACAGCGCCAAGCTCCAACTCACCTATTGCCGGATCACCGCGCCATTCAGCGGGCGGCTGGGCCTGCGCCAGGTCGACGCGGGCAATGTCGTGCATGCCACCGACCCGGCCGGGCTGGTGGTCATCAACCAGATGCAGCCCATCCTGGCGGTCTTCACCCTGCCCGAGGACAACCTCTCGGCCATCCTGCGCCAGGTCCGCGCGGGCGAGCGGCCCCCAGTGGATGTCTACGACCGCAACCAGACGACCAAGCTCGCCAGCGGCGAACTGGTCACCCTGGACAACCAGATCGACCCCACCACCGGCACCATCCGGCTCAAGGCGGAGTTTGCCAACGAGGACGGGGCGCTGTTTCCCAATCAGTTTGTCAATGTCCGGCTGCTGATCGACTCACTGCACGACGCCACCTTGGTCCCGACCGCGGCGGTCCAGCGCGGGGTGCAGGGCACCTTTGTCTATGTGGTCGGGGCGGACCAAAGGGTCAGCGTCCGGCCGGTCAAGCTCGGCCCGACCGAGGGCGAGTTGGCCGCGGTGGCGGACGGGCTCAAGCCCGGCGAGCTGGTGGTGGTAGACGGCACCGATAAGCTGCGCGAGGGGGCCAAGGTGGAACTGGGCAGCCGCGACGGCCCCGCCGCGGGCCAGGCCAAAGGTCCCGCCTCCGGCCCGGCGGCCGACGCGCCCCCGGGACAGGCCGCGGCCCCGGAGCGCCGTCACCGCCGATCCGCGCCTTGAGCCCGGTGCGCGGACGCGACCGATGAACCTGGAAAAAAGAGTTATCACGCCAAGGCGCCAAGCTCGCCAAGGTTTTTCAGTGTGTTCTCAATGCTGGGCCATTCACCCGCCAGGCGATCTGGATGCGTGGCCTATCTTGCTGTTTTCTTGGCGAGCTTGGCGCCTTGGCGTGAGCAATTCCCGGACTTAGGATGAACCCCTCCCGCCCATTCATCGAGCGGCCGGTGGCGACCTCGCTGCTGATGGTCGCCATCTTTCTCACCGGTCTGCTGGCCTATCACCTGCTGCCGCTCTCGGCCCTGCCCGAGGTCGATTATCCGACCATTCAGGTGGTCACGCTCTATCCAGGCGCGAGCCCGGACGTGATGACCTCGTCCGTCACCGCCCCCCTGGAGCGTCAGTTCGGGCAGATGCCGGGCCTCAATCAGATGTCGTCCACCAGCTCCGGCGGGGCCTCGGTGATCACCCTCCAGTTCGTCCTCGATCTCAGCCTCGACGTGGCCGAGCAGGAGGTGCAGGCGGGGATCAATGCGGCCGGCACCCTGCTGCCCACCGACCTGCCGAGCCCGCCGATCTACAGCAAGGTCAATCCGGCGGACACCCCGATCCTGACCCTGGCACTGACCTCGGACACGATGCCCCTGTATCAGGTCGAGGACCTGGCCGAGACCCGGCTGGCGCAGAAGATCTCCCAGCTTCCCGGGGTCGGCCAGGTCAGCCTGAGCGGCGGTCAGCGCCCGGCGGTGCGGGTGCGGGTGAACCCGGGGGTGCTCGCATCCTATGGGCTGGGGCTGGAGGACCTGCGCACGGCACTGGGCAATGCCAATGTGAATCAGCCCAAGGGCGGCTTCGACGGACCCACCCGTGCCTCCACCATCGACGCCAATGACCAGATCGGCTCGGCCGCCGACTATCGCCCGCTCATCGTCGCCTATAAGAACGGTGCGCCGATCCGTCTCTCGGCCCTGGCCACGGTGGAAGAGGGCGCGGAGAACCAGCGATTGGCGGCCTGGGCGGATGAGTCGGCCGCGGTGATCGTCAATATCCGCCGCCAGCCCGGTGCCAACGTGATCGAGGTGGTCGACCGCATCAAGGACCTGCTCCCGGAGCTGCAAGCGACCCTGCCGGCCACGGTGACGGTGCGGGCACTGACCGACCGCACGCTCACCATCCGCGCCTCGGTGCGCGATGTGCAGTTCGAGCTGATGCTCGCGGTGGCCCTGGTGGTGCTGGTGATCTTTCTGTTCCTGCGCAGCATCCCGGCGACCCTCATCCCCAGCATCGCGGTGCCGCTGTCGCTGGTGGGCACCTTCGGCGTCATCTATCTGGCCGGGTTCAGCATCAACAATCTGACCCTGATGGCGCTGACCATCGCCACCGGTTTTGTGGTGGACGACGCCATCGTAATGATCGAAAACATCTCGCGCTATATCGAGCGGGGCGACCCGCCGCTCACGGCCGCGCTCAAGGGCGCCGAGCAGATCGGCTTCACCATCATCTCGCTCACCTTGTCGCTGATCGCGGTGCTGATCCCGCTGCTCTTCATGGGCGAGGTGGTGGGGCGGCTGTTCCGCGAGTTTGCGATTACGCTGGCGGTCGCGATCCTGATCTCGGCCGTCGTCTCGCTCACCCTGACCCCGATGCTGTGCGCCAAGTGGTTACGCCAGCGGCCGACGGCCGCTCCCGGGGCCGGTAATTGCTCACGCCAAGACGCCAAGGCGCCAAGAAAGCAAACGCAATCCCTGGATTCCTCCAAGCAGCCGCCAGATACATCACCCGCCGTTGATGACACAGCAAATGCCCTTGGCGTCTTGGCGCCTTGGCGTGAAAACTCCTCCTCCCAGGACCATCCGTCCGGCGGCCGGTTCTTCGCTGCCATACTGCGCGGCTACGCCCGGATGCTCGGGTGGGTGCTGGAGCATCAGGGCGCGACCCTGGTGGTGGCAGTCGCGACCCTGGTGCTGACGGTGGTGCTCTATATCGTCATCCCGAAGGGATTCTTTCCAGTCCAGGACACCGGCCTGATCCAGGGCATCTCGGAGGCGTCGCAGTCGATCTCGTTCCAGGCGATGGCGGAGCGCCAGCAGGCGCTGGCGCGGGCGGTACTCCAAGACCCGGCGGTCGCGGGCGTATCCTCCTTCATCGGCGTGGACGGCACCAACACCACGCTCAACAGCGGCCGGCTGCTCATCGATCTGAAGCCCCGCGCACAGCGCCCGAGCGCATCCGCGGTCATCCGCCGGCTCCAGCCCAGGCTGGCCGAGGTCCCCGGCATGACGCTGTATATGCAGCCGGTGCAGGACCTGACCATCGAGAGCCGCGTGAGCCGCACCCAGTATCAGCTCTCGGTCCAGGACGCGGATGCGGCCGAACTGCGGCTGTGGGTTGGCCGGCTGGTGGAGCGGCTGAGTCGGCTACCCGACCTCACCGAGGTGACGAGCGACCTGCAAAGCGAGGGGCTGCGGGCCTCGATCGACATCGACCGCGAGGCGGCCGGGCGGCTGGGCGTCACGGTGGCAGCCATCGACAATGCGCTTTATGACGCCTTCGGTCAGCGGCTGGTATCCACCATCTTCACCCAGTCCAATCAGTATCGGGTGGTCCTGGGGGTCGAGCCGCGGTTCCAGATCGGGCCGGAGGCGCTCAAGCAGATTTATGTGCCGACCAGCGGCGGGGTCCAGGTACCGCTGGCGGTCGTCGCCCGTTTCAGCGAGCGGGCCGGGCCCTTGGTGGTCAACCACCTGAGCCAGTTCCCGGCGGCCACCATCTCATTCAACCTGGCGCCCGGTGCCTCGCTCGGCAATGCGGTCGCGGCGATCGAGGCGGCCCAGCAGGAGCTTGGGATGCCGGCCAGTGTGCAGACCGGCTTTCAGGGCGCGGCCCTGGCCTTTCGCGCCTCGCTGGGCAATCAGGTGTTCCTGCTGCTGGCGGCGGTCGCGACCATGTATATCGTGCTGGGCGTGCTCTATGAGAGCTACATCCACCCGATCACCATCCTCTCGACCCTGCCCTCGGCCGGGGTCGGCGCCTTGTTGGCGCTCATGCTCGCCGGCCAGGACCTGGGGGTGGTGGCCATCATCGGTATCGTGCTGCTGATCGGCATCGTCAAGAAGAATGCGATCATGATGATCGACTTCGCGCTGGACGCCGAACGGCGCGAGGGCAAGACGCCGCGCGAGGCGATCTACCAGGCCTGCCTGCTGCGTCTGCGACCGATCCTGATGACCACCTTTGCCGCCCTGCTGAGCGCGCTACCCCTGATGTTTGCCACCGGGATGGGGGCCGAACTGCGCCGGCCCCTGGGGCTGGCGATGGTCGGGGGCCTGCTGTTGAGCCAGGTGCTGACGCTCTTCACCACCCCGGTGATCTATCTTGCCTTCGACCGGCTGGCCCGGCGTGCCACGCGGGGCCTGAATGCGGCAGCCGAGACCTGAGCCCACCTTGGTCTTTTACCGTGGAAGTCGCGCCGGGAGCGCGCTCCAATGCGCTCTCCCCCCTCGTGGGGGAGGGCGGGGTGGGGGGCCGGCCGGCGCCCGCAACTTTCATCTTGCGGGGTGGTGCGGGCGCCATGGCCGTTAGCCGGATGGCGGTTCCGCGGACCCTCTCCCCCAGCCTCCGGCGGTGCCGACTCCAGCCGTTCAGTCGTGAGGTCCAGCGCGGCGGGGCGCTGGAGGTTTTGACGTTTGTGGACCGCTACAGCAACCGACCGCTTGAAAAGGCGGTTCTCGCCAATACCCTCAGCCACTGCCATTCGAGGCGCTGAAGACGAGACGGCCTGGACACTGGAGTAAACGCTGCCATGAGCACCTCGACCTATGCACTGTTTGAGCGCAAGGGCCATTGGCTCACCGGCGTTCTGGGCGCCTTTCGCGATAATCGCCTTGCCTTCCTCGCTGAGAGCGCGCAGCTCGCGCCCATCGTCAAGTTCCGGCTCGGCCACCGGCGCGTCTATCTGGTGTCGCATCCGGACCTGATCCGCGACCTACTGGTAACCCAGCAGCGGCATCTGGCGCGGGATCCACTCGTGCGCAAAATCCTTGAGAAGACCCTGGGGGTGGGTCTGCTGACCAGCGAGGGCGAGGAGTGGAAGCGCCATCGCCGCATGATCGCGCCCGCCCTGCACCTCCAGCAGGTGCGCGGCTATACCGACATCATGGTGCGCCAGGCGCGCGCCCTGACCGAGTGCTGGCAAGACGGACAGGAGGCCGATGTGGAACAGGAGATGGACGGGCTCACGCTGTCCATCGTCACCGCGGCGCTCTTCAGGGTCGACAGCGCCGCCCACGCGGAGACGATTGCCGCCACGGTTCCGGCCTTGCAGGCTATCGCCACGCGCCAGTTCGACCGCCTCATCCAGGTCCCGGATTGGCTCCCGACCCCGGAACATCGCCGCCAGCGGGCGCTCTGCGACGACCTCAACCGCATCGTCTTGGGCGCAATCCGCCAGCGTCGCGCGAGCGGCGCGGAGGGCGACGACCTCCTGACCATGATGGTGCATCGAACCGACCCCGAAACCGGCGCGCGCATGTCCGACGAGGAGATCCGCGCCGAGGTGCTCACACTCTATCTCGCCGGCTACGACACCACGGCCCTGACGCTCACCTATGTTTGGTATCAGCTGGCGCGCCAGCCGGAGATCGCGGCGCGTTTCCATGAGGAGATCGATACCGTCTTGGGCGGGCGCGCGCCCGGATTCGATGACCTGGAGCGCCTGCCCTATACGCGGATGGTCTTCAAGGAGGCATTACGTCTCTACCCGCCCGCCTATTTCATCGTGCGCGCCGTGGCCGAGCCGCTCGAACTCGGCGGGCACCCGATTCCGGTCAACAGCGTCCTCATGATGAGCGCCTATGCCATGCATCGTCACCCCGACCTCTGGGAGGACCCGGAGCGCTTCGATCCGGAGCGCTTTGCCAAGGATGCCGAGAGTGGCTGGCACAAGTTCAAATATTTTCCCTTCGGGGGTGGCCCGCACATCTGTATCGGGAACCAGTTCGCGCTGGTCGAAGGCCCGCTGATCCTGGCGACCATCGGGCAGCGCTACCGATTCGAGCTCCGGCATCCGAGTCAACAACTTGAACTGGAGCCTCAGATCACGCTTGGGCCCAAAGGGGGCATGCCGCTGCGATTGCACCGGCGCACGCCGCCTGGCTACCAATGCCGTTAAGTTAAGCCGTTCGTGGTGAGCTTGTCGAACGGCTCCATTCTCACCATGGCGGGGAAAGCGCCTGTCTACGTCGAGGCGCTCGCGGTAAAGGACGGGGAGATCGCGCTTGCGGGCAGTATGGATGCCGCGCTCAAGATGAAGGGTGACGCGACCAAGGTCGTGGACCTCGGCGGCAAGGCGCTGCTGCCCGGCTTTCTCGACGCGCACAGCCATTACATCAATTCGCTCCTCGTCGCCAACCAGTGCAAGCTCTATGCGCCGCCGTCCGGCGTCGGCAAGGACGTACCCAGCATCATCGCCGAGCTGAAAAAATGCGCCACCGAGCGCAACATCCAAAAGGGCGGCATGCTCTGGCGAAGGCACTCGCGTCCGTTGACGGCTTTCAGGTCACCGGCGACGAACTGACGCTGTCCAGCAAGGGAGACGTGGTCGCCAAGTTCTGACATGAATAATACTTTTTGAGAAGCATTACTAACATGAAACGAACCAGACATCTGCTCGCGCTGGCCCTCGGGCTGGCGCTCATCGGGGCGACCTCCTCACAGGCGGCGGACGCCAAGAAACCTAACATACGTCACCGCACAATTTGGCAAGAACCACCTCGGCGACCGCGACGAGATGATGCCCACGCAACACGGATTCGATGAGTTTTTCGGCAATCTCTATCACCTGAATGCCGAGGAGGAGCCTGAAAACGAGGACTATCCGAAAGACCCGGAGTTCAGAAAGAAGTTTGGTCCGCGTGGCGTGATCCACTCATGGTTGAATGCCGACGGCACGCAACAGATCGAGGATACCGGTCCGCTCACCAAGAAGCGCATGGAAACAGTGGACGAGGAAACCACGGCGGCGGCGCTGGCTTGGATGGAAAAAGCGCAGAAGAGCGGCAAGCCGTTCTTCCTGTGGTGGAACTCCACCCGCATGCATATCAACACCCATTTGAAACCCGCCTCGGCCGGTAAGACTGGCCACGGCATCTATGCCGACGGGATGGTCGAACACGATGGGATGGTCGGGCAGTTACTCGCCAAGCTCAAAGAGCTCGGCATCGAGGACAACACCATCGTCATTTACACCACCGACAACGGGGCCGAGTCCTACTCCTGGCCTGACGGCGGCACCACGATGTTTCGCGGCGAAAAGAATACCAACTGGGAGGGCGGCTATCGCGTTCCTTTTGCGATCCGCTGGCCCGGCACCATCAAACCCGGCACCATCAACAACGACATCGCCAACCTCGAAGACATGCTGCCGACGTTGCTCGCGGCTGCCGGAGAGCCGGAGGTGACGGCCAAATTGCTCGAGGGAGAGACGGTGGGCGCCAAGACCTACAAATTTGATCGCCCCTGCGGCTGCGTATATCGGGCAGTGGCTGCAAAGCTTCCGTGAGTTTCCCCCGCGCCAGAAACCCGGCAGTTTCAACCTCGACCGCGCGATGGAAGAGGTTTCCAAGCCGCAAGGCAGCGGCAATTGACGCTCTTTTGGCAACCGCGAAGGTGATGCGAACACGGTCGTCGCGCCGCGCTTCGCGCGGATGCGGCGACGCGTCGATGGGCCGTCGCCGGCCCGGCGTCGATCATAATCCCGGCCAGCGGTGTGCGTAGTCAGGGCTTCCAGCCCTGACGGGGTCAGGCCAAGATGGCCTGACTACGCACCTGGCGAGACCAAGTGGCCGGAAGAATGATCAAGGCCGCCGGCCCCGGTCGGCCCGGCCCGGCACGGCGTGACATCCTGGCCCGACCTGACGTGAACGACGCACGGACTCCATGTTCAGTCGACGATGCGAATATCAGGTTGCTTCCAAACGCCGTTCAGCACTTCAGGCTTCGGTCCGTACAGGCGGGTGATGATCGAGAATGGTCCCGGCGGCGTCGGCAGCCAGTTCGATTCTCGTTCCGGTCCCGGTGAAACGCGCTGCACGTAGATGGTCAGCGAACCGTCCGCGGCGTACTTGATGTGTGTGCTGTTGCTGCCGACCGAGTAGCGATCGATCGGATTGTCGACGACTACTCCCAGGCCGCCACGGCATCGATATCCGGCAGCACCCACGTCTTGTCGTAGTAGCCCTGCGGGGGGCCGTAGAGGCGCAGATACGTGAACCAGGCCTTGCCAGGGACGGTCGGAATCCAGTTCTTGAGCTTCGCGGTAGGTCGATCCCGCGCCGGGGTGCCGGCCCGTCGTGTCGTCCGAGGCGGTCACGGCTTCGTAGAACCACGCGGCGCGCTCGTCCAACTGGTCATAATTCTCGACGTGCTGCGATGGATCGAGGTGCATCGCGAGCTTCCAGTGGCGGCCCGGCCAGAAAGGCTCGGCGATGCGTTTGTCGAAGGTGTTGGCCTTGGCCATCGCCTCGCCTGCGACGACCGCTTCTTCAAGAACCTTCTTCTGCTCGGGCTTGGGGTCGAACGGCTTGCCCTTCTCGATGCCGATCGACTTCAACATGCCCATGAACAAGCGGTCGCGCTCGGCCACGGGTTCGCTGTCGATCGCCTCCTGGACACGCTGCCAATACTCGAGCCCACGCGGCTGCGTGCCCGACCACTTTCGCCCTGCCGGCGAAATGACTCGGGCGGCTGTCGGCGCGCCGCGCTGCGCGTACGGGAACCTCGACGACCAATGGCCCCTCCTCACCGAGATCGGCGAACGCGATGATCGCGGCGGCAATGTCGTTGAGTGCCATGAAGCTGCTCTCAAGACGTTTTCCCAGCGACCGCCCTCTGTACGATGCCGCACGGAGTGCGCCCGCCCTTGTGTTTAGTCTGTCGTGGCGGTGCTTGAAGACTGCCTCTTAGCCGCGCCGCCGCCGGCCACGCTGGCGGGGCACGGTCGCATGACTGACCATAGCAAGATCCCGGAGTTAGACGATGACACACCACATCCGTACCCTTTCACTCAGCGCGACCCTGGTCATGGCGTGTGCCGCCTGGTCCGGGGGGGTGGCGGCGCAGGCCGCACCGCCGGGCCCCATGAGCTTCTCCGATATGGACAAGAACGGCGACGGTTCCGTGACCGCGCAGGAGTTCGCCACCGCCCACAGCGAGCGGATGGCGGCCCGCGCGGCCCAGGGCGCCCCCATGCGCGGCGCGGCCAACGCCCCGAGCTTCGCCGACTTCGATCAGAATGGTGACGGCAAGATGACCCCGGCCGAGTTCGACGCCGGGCGTCAGGCACGGATGCAGGGCCGCCCGGGGATGGGTATGGGACCCGGCATGGGTATGGGACCTGGCATGGGCGGTGGTCCTGGCGCCGGTAACTAGGCTATTGTTTTGCCGCTGATGAAGATCGAGCAAGGCCCTGGCTGAGGGCCTCGGGCTCGCGGCCTGTCACACCCCGTTCGCGAACACGAAGGGCAGGCTGGTGCTTTCCCGGTAGGCCGCGCCGCCCACCACCCGCTCCGGCGCGATGCCCCGGCGGGCCTCGAGCAGGGCGTCCGCGATGCGCCGGTCGTGCAGACGGTAGCGCTCGGGCAGGGCGATGCCGCGCGCGTCCGGGCAATCGTCGCGGAAGATGTGGCGGTAGAGCTCGCTCATCATGCCATAGCGGGCCGCCATCAGGGTGTTGGTGGCCTGTTTGATCTGGCGCAAGCCGTCGCGGTCGTGGTTGAAGAAGCTGGTGACCAGCATCACGGAGATGGCATGCAGCACGTCGTACTGGACGTGGGCGATGAACACGAACAGGTGGCGCTGGGTGAGCGGCACATCATTCTTCCACGCCCAACGGATCGTGCCGCCCAACAGCAGGCTGAAGAACTCGGGCACGCCCCATTCCATGCCCAGACCCACGGACGCCAGGGATTCCACCAGCGTGAAGTCAGGATGGCCGGAGAGCAGGCGCTGGGTGAGCACGTTGTCGGCCACGCCGGGCAGCATGGGCACGTCCTGTTCCTCGAAGGGCACGGCCAGGCCCTCGAACAGTTGGCGGTACATGCCGATGTGGGTGGTGGACAGTAGCAGGTCGTGCAGGGCCGGGTAGTCGGCGATGGCATGGGTGCCGACGCCGTATTCGTCCGCCAAGAGCTGGGCCAGGACGATCTGGGCCAGTTCGGAAATGCGCTCGTTCAGGCAGCCGTAGGGCAGGGGCATCAGGCCGGAGAAGCGACCCAGGGCGAGCGACACGCACTGGCGGGTGTTCTTGATCTGGTTGAAGTAGTGCAGGGCGAAGGCGGTGAGCTGTGCCTGGTCGAAGTCGCCCTCGAACACCCGCACGAAGAAGGGATGGCGCCACACCGGGTGGTCCATGACGTGGTCGTGCAGGTCCTCGAACAGCGTCTGCAATCCCTGGGGCTGGAACAGGTCCAGCGTGGGGAAGCGGTTGCCCGGGTCCTTCGCCGCGATGGTGCGCAACTCGGTCAGCAGGGCGTTGAGTGGGTTGTCCGCGTGCTCCAACTGGCCGACGATTGCCGAGAAGTCCCGCTGCTGGCTGGTCTTGAAGCCCGCCAGCACGGCCTCGGCATCGAGGTTAAGCAGGTCCGGCATGGGATGGACGCCCGCGTTCAGCAGGGGCGTGCCACCAGGTGAGACGGTGAGCAGGTCGGTTAAGGCGGCGGCTGGGGTCATGTCGGGGTCCGTGCTTGAGTGTATGAAGAGCAGTTGTCACGCCAAGGCGCCAAGCTCGCCAAGGATCAGCGCGCCGGGGCCGCCTTGCGCTCGACCTTGGCCCGCGACTCCATGTCGTTGAGCACCGCGTCATAGGAGTGGCGGCCGAGCATTTGACCGAGCATGTACACCGCCGGGTCCGGGGTGCCGGGCTTGGCGGCAGGCTTCACCTCACCGTCCTCAATCTTGGTGACACGCACGACGGCGGCGTCACCGTCCTCCAGGGTGGCAGTACCGACGCTGGCCGAGCCGGTCGCCGGGACCGGCAGGGTGAAGGCCACGCTCAACACGGCGGCGGGGACCTTGGGGTCATTGCGGCCCACCAGCCCGGCCTCCTCCACCTTCGCGTCACCGGCGACCGCCGCCCAGTCGGCGCCGCCGCGCAGCTTGTCCGCGTCGGCGCTCGCCGCCGCCGCCGCGGCCCGCTGCGCCTGCTCCTTGCGCAACGCGGTGACGATCTCGGGGCGCACCTCATCCAGTGGCCGGGTGGACGCCTCGCGGTGGTCAACCACGCGCAGCACCACGGACTGCAAGACCTCCTTCTCGGGCTCGATCAGGTCGCTGTTGCGGTGCTCGTTCAGCACCTCGTCGCTGAAGGCGGCCGCAGTCACCTTGGGTTGTCGCAACACGCCCTCGCCGCCCGCGCGACTGATCCAGTCGCTGTGCTGGATCTCCATGCCAAGCTCCTGAGCCGCCGGCACCAGGCTGTCGGAGGACTCATAGACCAGATTGGCCAGGCGCTCACCCTGATCGTAGAAGAGTGACTCGGCCTTTTGCTTGGCCAATTCGCCGCGCAATTGCTCGCGCACCTCACCCAGTGGTTTGACCGCCGCGGGGGTGATGGACTGCACCTGGATCAGGTGATAACCGAACTTGCTGCGCACCGGCTCGCTGATTTGGCCCACCGGCAAGCTGAAGGCGGACTGCTCGAACGCGGGGTCCCAGATGCCCTTTTCGATCTCACCCAGAGACCCACCCTGGCTCGCGCTCCCGGGGTCCTTCGAGACGGCCTTGGCGACCGCGTCGAAGGCCTCGCCGCCTTCGATGCGCTTGCGGACCCCTTCAATCTCGGCCAGCGCCGCCTGGTTGGCCGCCGCATCGGCCTCCGGGGGCACGGTGATCAGTATGTGCCTGACTGAGCGCCGCTCGGGCCGACCAAAACGGGCCTGATCGGACTCATAGGCGCGGCGAATATCCTCGTCGGAGACGCTCGTCTTGGCCGCAAGACCGGCCACGTCGAGGACCAGATAGTCGAGCTTGACCTGTTCCGGGACCTGAAAGCGCTTGGGATTGGCCTCGTAATAGGCGGCGATCGCCTGATCATCGATAGGCGCGTCGCCCAAGAACCCGGCGATCGGCACCCGCAACCAACTCAATTCGCGCCGTTGGCCGGTCAGCCGCTGGTATTGTTCGCGCTCGGTCTTGGTCACCAATTCGCTGCCGGCGACCGCCCGCACCAGTTGGCTGCCGACCAGGCGCTGGCGCAGTTGCGCCTCGAACTGCGAGGGCGAGAGCCCTTGATACTTAAGGGCCTGCTCGTATGCCGCGTTGTCGAAATGCCCATCCTGCTGGAAGGCTGGCTCGGCCAGGATCTGGCCACGTAACACCGGGTCGGCGACCCGCAGACCCATACGATTGGCGGCATCGACCACCAAGGCCTCTCGGATCATCGCATCCAACGCCTCCTGGCGCAGGCGCTTGTCATCGAACTGCGCCGGATCATAGGCCGCCCCCATTTGCTCGCGCAATTGGATACGCTCGGTCTGTACCCGGTGATCGAGTTCACGCTCACTGATCTCATGTCCATTGACCAGGCCCGCCACCGGCTCACTCCCCCCGCCGATATAGGACTGAATGCCCCAGAGCGCGAACGGTATACTGATCATGATGATAATCAGCCAGGCGAACCACCCCTTAGCGCGATCGTGAATTTGCTGCAGCATGACTCGATACTCGAACGGGATTCAGTAAAAGAGGATTCTAACGCACAAACAAAAACGGGGTACCCTTAACGGATACCCCGCTTCTGCGGATTGGCGGAGCGGACGGGGCTCGAACCCGCGACCCCCGGCGTGACAGGCCGGTATTCTAACCAACTGAACTACCGCTCCAGAATGCGCACTGAATTGCGCTTCCCTGTTAATTGCCACAGGTCGCAATGACGTGGGGCAGACGCTTGGTGGGTGCTGCAGGGATCGAACCTGCGACCCTCGCCTTGTAAGGGCGATGCTCTCCCAGCTGAGCTAAGCACCCTGATTGGGCACCTGTTGCGGTCATTGACTCTAGGACCACTCGTTGTTGGGTGCCCTTTAGGGGGCGCCCTAACAACGAACCGCTATTGTATCGCGTCTTTGAGCGCTTTGCCAGCCTTGAAACCCGGAGTTTTCGATGCCCCGATCTCAATCGCCGCGCCCGTCTGGGGATTGCGCCCAGTGCGGGCCGCCCGCTCCTTGACTGAGAAGGTCCCGAAGCCGATCACGGAGACCGTGTCGCCGTTCTTCAGGGCCAGCGCGATGGCGTCGGTGAAGGCATCCAACGCCCGCCCGGCAGCCGCCTTTGGGATATCACCCGCGTCCGCCATCACCTCGATCAGATCCGATTTGTTCATTTTTCCCCCAACTATCCTGGCCACTGTTCCGCGAGTACACAATTACCGGCAGCGCCGTCGGTTACCCCGGCCGCCCTCAGGCGAGCCGGCGACCCCACCGGGCGCGATTGCCGCGACCCCGAATGCTAAAGCGGAGTGCGCGGCGGGGCAACCGGGTTTTTCCCCGTCGGGCGCACAAATCGTCAAAAAACCTCAGTGCCGGGTCCGCACCGGCTGGTCGCGCACCGGATCTGCGACCTTTTCCGGGGCATCTTCCTTGGGGCTGGCCGCGTCACCACCCTCGGCGGCGGTGTTGATCAGCTCCGGCCGGCGGGTCAGGGCAATATCCAAGACCTCGTCGATCCAACGCACCGGGCGAATATCCAGGTTCTGCTGAATGTTTTTTGGGATCTCGGTCAGGTCCCGCTCGTTGTCACGCGGGATGATGACGGTGTCGATACCGCCACGGTGGGCCGCCAGCAACTTCTCCTTGAGCCCCCCGATCGGCAAGACCTCACCACGCAGGGTAATCTCGCCGGTCATGGCAACATTCGAGCGCACCGGGATCTTGGTCAGGGCCGAGACCAGCGCGGTACACATCGCCACGCCGGCACTGGGGCCGTCTTTGGGTGTTGCGCCCTCGGGGACGTGGATGTGCATGTCAAAGATGTTGTGAAAGTCCGGCGCGATCCCCAGGGCATCGGCGCGCGAGCGCACTACCGTCATGGCGGCCTGGATCGACTCCTGCATCACGTCACCCAGTTGCCCGGTGTAGGTAAATTTCCCCTTACCGGGGACCAGGGCGGACTCGATGCGCAGCAACTCCCCGCCCACCTCGGTCCAGGCGAGCCCGGTCACCTGGCCGATCTGGTCGCGCTCATCGGCCCGACCGAAGCGGAAACGCTGGACGCCGAGATATTTTTCCAGTGATTTGGCGTTGACGGTGGTCGCGGTGTCGCGCTTCTTCAGCAGCACCTCCTTCACCACCTTGCGACAGATCTTGGAGATCTCGCGCTCCAGGTTGCGGACCCCAGCCTCGCGCGTGTAATAACGCACGATGTCGCGCAAGGCCGATTCGCGAATGACCAGTTCCCCGGACTTGAGCCCGTTGTTCTTGGTCTGCTTAGGAATCAGATAACGCTCGGCGATCGCGACCTTTTCATCTTCGGTGTAACCGGAGAGCCGGATCACCTCCATGCGGTCCAGCAACGCCGGGGGGATGTTCAGCGTATTGGCGGTGGCCACGAACATCACCTCGGACAGATCGAAGTCCACCTCCAGATAGTGATCGTTGAAGGTGTGATTCTGCTCCGGGTCCAGGACCTCCAGCAGGGCGGACGCCGGATCGCCCCGGAAATCCATCGCCATCTTGTCGATCTCATCGAGCAAAAAGAAGGCGTTGCGCGACGCCGCCTTGGACAGGTTCTGGATGATCTTGCCCGGCAGCGCGCCGATATAGGTCCGGCGATGGCCGCGGATCTCGGCCTCGTCGCGCACCCCACCCAATGACATGCGCACAAACTTGCGGTTGGTGGCACGCGCAATGGACTGGCCGAGCGAGGTCTTGCCGACGCCGGGCGGACCCACCAGACACAGGATCGGACCCTTGAGCTTGCGCACGCGCTGTTGTACCGCCAGGTATTCCAGGATGCGCTCCTTGACCCGCTCCAATCCATAGTGGTCCTTATCCAGCACCTGTTCGGCGACCCGGATATCGTTGCGGATGCGGGTGCGCGCCTTCCACGGCACATTGACCAGGGTGTCGACATAATTGCGCACCACGCTCGCCTCGGCGGACATGGGCGACATGAGCTTTAACTTGTTGAGCTCCGTCTGGGCCTTGGTCTTCACCTCCTTCGGCATCCCGGCATCTTCGATCCGCTTGGCCAGTTCCTCAAGCTCGTTGGGCACCTCATCGAGCTCGCCCAGTTCCTTCTGGATGGCCTTCATCTGTTCGTTGAGATAATACTCGCGCTGATTCTTCTCCATCTGGCGCTTGACCCGACCACGGATGCGCTTCTCCATCTGAAGCAGGTCGTTCTCGGACTCCATGAGGCCCATCAGATGCTCGATCCGCCCCTGGATATCGGTCATCTCCAGGACGCGCTGCTTCTCGTCGAGCTTGAGCGACATATGCGCCGCCATGGTATCGGCCAAGCGGCCGGCCTCGTCGATACCGGCCAGCGAGGTCAGCACCTCGGGCGGCACCTTCTTATTGAGCTTGACATACTGATCGAACAGGGTGATCGCGGAGCGGATCAACACCTCCTGCTCGCGCTCGTCGGCGTCCAGGGTCTCGGGCAGGGGCGCAATCAGGGCCGAAAAGGAGTCATCGGTGGTGACAAAGCGGGTGATGCGCGCCCGCTGATTGCCCTCCACCAGGACCTTGACCGTCCCGTCCGGGAGCTTTAAGAGCTGGAGGATGCTGGCCAGCGTGCCGATCTGGTTCAGGTCCTTGACGCCTGGGTCGTCCACGTCCGCACTCTTCTGGGCCACGAGCAGGATCTGCTTGTCGTGGGCCATGGCCCCGTCGAGCGCGCGGATCGATTTGTCGCGGCCGACGAACAAGGGGATGACCATGTGCGGATAGACCACCACGTCGCGCAGCGGCAGGACCGGGACCTCGGGGGAGCCGGTAAGTGATCGCGAAGATTCTTGCTGTGCCATTGACACTCTCTGTGCTGGAACGCTCGTGGGGGGTAGGCGACCAGACCGCGGAGTGCGCGTCAAGTCCCTGGGCAAGTTGCCGGCAGAGCGATCCGCGGCTGATTGGATCGCTAAAGAATCGGGGCTGAGCGAGCCGGATTCAATGGCTTGGCCTCAACCAGCTCACCACTGGTGCAACCGCCATGGGCTGGCCAGCCCATGGCGGTCGCCTCGGCCAGGGATAGATCAGGAATCAATCTCCGGAGGCAACTTGCTTTTCGAGGCCTTCGTAGATGAGGAAGGGCCGGTTCTCACCCATGATGACCGAGCCGTCCAAGACCACCTTGCAGACGCTCTTCATTGACGGCAGGTCATACATGGTGTCCAACAGCACCTGCTCCATGATAGTGCGCAGGCCGCGCGCCCCGGTCTTACGCTCCATGGCCTTTTTGGCGATACAGCGCATGGCGTCATCGCGCAACTCCAGTTCCACACCCTCCATCTCGAACAGGCGTGCGTACTGCTTAACCAAGGCGTTCTTGGGCTCGGTGAGGATGCGCATGAGGGCCGCCTCGTCGAGCTCCTCCAGCGTCGCCATCACCGGCAGACGGCCGACGAACTCCGGGATGAGGCCATAACGGATCAGGTCCTCGGGCTCTACCGCGGCCAGCAACTCACCAATCTGGCGCTTGTCGTCCTTGCTGTGGACATCGGCGTTGAAGCCGATCCCGCCCTTGCGGGAGCGTTGCTGGATGACCTTATCGAGCCCGGCAAAGGCGCCACCGACAATAAACAGGATGTTCGAGGTATCGACCTGCAGGAACTCCTGTTGCGGATGCTTGCGCCCACCCTGAGGCGGCACCGAGGCGACGGTCCCCTCGATCAGCTTGAGCAGGGCCTGCTGTACACCCTCACCTGAGACGTCGCGCGTGATCGACGGGTTGTCCGATTTGCGCGAGATCTTGTCGATCTCGTCGATATAGACAATCCCGCTCTGCGCCTTCTCCACATCGTAGTCGCACTTCTGGAGCAACTTCTGGATGATGTTCTCGACGTCCTCCCCGACATAACCGGCCTCGGTGAGGGTGGTGGCGTCGGCGATGGTGAAGGGGACATTCAGCAGGCGGGCCAGGGTTTCGGCCAACAGGGTCTTGCCGGAGCCGGTGGGACCGATGAGCAGGATGTTGCTCTTGGCGATCTCGATCTCTTCCTTGGCCTCCGAGACCTCCAAACGCTTGTAATGGTTATAGACTGCGACCGCAAGTACACGCTTGGCGTATTCCTGACCGATGACGAACTCGTCTAAGCTCTCCTTGATCTCGCGCGGCTTGGGCAACTTGCTGGTGGCATCGCCCACCCCTTCCTGCATCTCCTCGCGGATGATGTCGTTGCAGAGCTCGACACACTCGTCGCAGATAAACACGGAGGGGCCGGCGATGAGTTTGCGGACTTCATGCTGGCTCTTGCCGCAGAACGAGCAATAGAGGAGTTTGCCCTCGTCGCTCTTACCGTGGTTACTTCCACTCATCGGGAATGACACTCCGGGGGTCAGTTGGCGACAGGAACCAGGGGGGGCCTGTCGAAGCTGTATCAATCATAACGGTTTGCGCCGGGATGGCAAGGCGGGGAGCAGCGGCGATCGGATATCGGACCGCGCCGGGAACACGGCGCGACGCCGCCCCCCCCCGCAATCCCTCAAGCCGGGCCGGGCTGGACGCTAGGTCGAATCAGGCCTTGCCCAGCGCGGGACCCCGCTCGGTCAACACCTTGTCGATCAGACCATAGGCCTGGGCCTCGTCACCGCCCAGGAAGCGGTCACGTTCGGTGTCGTCGGCGATCTTCTCGATCGGCTGACCGGTGTGATGGGCCAGGATGCCGTTGAGTCGATCGCGCAGCAGGAGGATCTCGCGGGCATGGATATCGATATCGGTCGCCTGGCCCTGAAAACCGCCCAACGGCTGATGGATCATCATGCGCGAGTTGGGCAGGCAGTGGCGCTTGCCCGCCGTCCCGCCGGCCAACAGGAGCGCGCCCATGCTCGCCGCCTGACCGATACACAAGGTGCTGACGTCCGGACGAACGAAGCACATGGTGTCGTAGATCGCCAACCCGGCCGTGACCGAACCGCCGGGCGAGTTGATATAGAGGTGGATGTCCTTGTCCGGGTTTTCGGACTCCAGAAAAAGCATCTGGGCCACCACCAGATTGGCCATGTAGTCCTCGACCGGCCCTACCAGGAAGATGACCCGCTCTTTCAGGAGACGCGAGTAAATGTCGAAAGAGCGCTCGCCGCGCGCCGTCTGCTCAATGACGATCGGCACCAGTCCCAGCCCCTCGGGCCTCCACTGCGTGCCACTCACGGGCTTGATCATGCTATCTGCTTCTCTCATCTGCGCTGTCGATCCAACCGTGCGGGCGTCCGGGACGCCGCCACCATCGGGCTAACTCCCCGCGCCAGCCACCGACGCCGGGTCGGTCAACTGCGCGAAGCTCATCTGTTCGTCCTCGACGCTCACCTGCTCCAGGACCCACTCGACCACCCGCTCTTCCATGACCATGGACTCGAACGGGGCCAACCGCTGACGATCGGCGTAGTAGTAGTCGATGACCTCCTGGGGGTCCTCGTAGGTGGCGGCCATGGCGTCGATCGCGGCGCGGACCCGCGCCGGCTCCGCCTTGATGCTGTGGCGCTTCATGATCTCGCCGATGATCAGGCCCAGGGCGACCCGCCGCCGGGCCTGCTCCTCGAACAGGACGTCGGGCAGGTCCACGGCGCCGGCCGCACCGATGCGCTCCCGCATCTGGCCCTTGAGGCCCTGGACCTCCTCCGCCACCAGGACCGCGGGGACCGCGAGGCCGTGAACGGCGACCAGCAGGTCCATCACAGCCTCCTTTGTGCGGGCATCGATGCGCTGTTTCAATTCACGATCCATGTTCGCCCGGACCTCGGTGCGGAAGCGCTCCAGATCGCCGTCGGGTACCCCGAAGCCGCTGACGAACTCCGCGTCCACCGTCGGCAGGACCGGTTCGGCCACGACCTCGACCGTGACGTCGAAGCGCACCGGCTGCCCCGCCAGGTCGGCGCGGTGGTAACCCTCAGGGAAACTCAGGTCCAGCGCGCGCGCCTCCCCGGCGCTGGCCCCGACGAGCCCGTCCTCGAATCCCGGGAGCATGCGACCGGTGCCGAGCTCCACCGGGATCGCGGTGGCCGAGCCGCCCTCGAAGGGCACGCCATCCAAGGTGCCGACGAAGGACACCGTCAGGCGGTCGCCAGTCTGCGCCGGACGCTCGACCGGGCCCCAGGTCTTGTGTTGCTCGCGCAACCGCTCGATCACCATCTCCAGATCGGCGTCGGTGACCTCCGCCACCGGGCGCTTGACGACCTGACCGCTCAAGGAGGCGATTGCGACCTCGGGCATCACCTCGAAGGTCGCGGTAAAGCCATAGCGTTGCGCGGCCGGGTCGACGTCGGGCTCGATCTGCGGCGCACCGGCCAGATGCAGTGAACGCTCAGAGACCGCCGTGGCGAAGCTCGACTGGATCAGTTCGCCCAGGACCTCCTGCTCCACATGTCCGCCGAAGCGCTGGCGCAACAGCGCGAGCGGCACCTTGCCCGGCCGGAACCCCGGGAGCCTCACGGTGCGCACGAGCTTCTGCAGCCGCTTTTCGACCTCGCCCCGCACCTGCTCGAATGGCAGCTCGATGCGCATCCGACGCTCCAGACCTTCGCCCGTCTCCACCGATACTTGCATGCTTCTCGTCTCCCGCGTCAGCAGGGCCGGGCGCGACCCCGACGCCGTCCAAAATGGTTGTTCGATGACCGGGCAGGCACGCGCCGCCCAGCCGCCAAAAGTCGGGTAGTATAGCGCGCTGGGCACCCCAGGGCCAAGTGGGCTGCGACGTCGGCGCCGTCACACCCCGCCACCGGCCAGCGCCGGGGCAATCCGCTCGGCCAACAGTCGCTCCAGGTCGCCCAGCTCCGGGTAGCGCGTGGCGACCTCCCGGACATAGCCCAGGGTGCGCGGAATGTCGTTGAGATAATTGGGCTTGCCATCGCGATGGTGCAGGCGGGCGAAGATGCCGCACGCCTTCAGGTGCCGCTGGACCCCCATGAGGTCGAACCAGCGCAGGAAGCGCGCGGCGTCCACGGCCGGCAGCACGCCGGAGTCGATCGCCAACTGCCGGTAGCCTAGCGCCCAACCGGTGACCCGCGCGGCCGGCCATTGGATATAGCAGTCCCTGAGCAGTGAGACCAGGTCGTAGGTGACCGGGCCGACCACCGCGTCCTGGAAGTCCAGGATACCCGGGCCCGCCGGTTCGGTGATCATCAGGTTACGCGAGTGATAGTCGCGGTGGACGCAGACCTGGGGCTGCTCCAGTGCGCTGGCGATCAGGGCCTCGCCGGCGCGATCCCAACCGGCAGCCTCGGCCGCGTTGAGCGTAAGGCCCAGATGGCGGCCGAGGAACCAGTCGCGGAAAATCTCCAATTCGCGCCCCAGGAAGGGGGCGTCGTAGCGCGGCAGACCCTCCTGGGGTCCGCGCGCCTGGATGATGGCCAAGGCGGCCAGCGCATCGGCGTAGAGCCGGTCGGCGCGCGCGGCGTCGAGCTCCGCCAGATAGAGCCGGTCGCCCAGGTCGGAGAGTGCGAGGAAACCGTTGGCCAGGTCCTGCGCGTGGACCTCGGGGGTATGCAGACCGATGGCACGCAGGCGCCGCGCCAGGTCGACAAAGCGGCCGCAGTCCTCCTGCGCGGGCGGCGCATCCATGATAATCAAGGTATTGTCGCCTTGGCGCACACGCCAGTAGCGGCGAAAACTGGCATCGGATGACGCCGGTTCGAGGGTGAAAGCGTCCTTGCCAAGTACCGAAGCGACCCATTGCCTCAACAAATCGTGCCGTGTCGTCACGCGAATCCCCTGGTGGTGGTGGCCGGCGGCAATGCCCCGCATTGCCGGACCCGGCAGAATGTGACATGGTTACGCCAAAATCCCAACCCTTGAGGAGCCGGCCCATGCCGACCGCCCCCCGGAACCAGGTTCCATGGCCCACCCACCGGCACTACTGCGGGTCACGCGTTTAAGCATCGTGAGTCCAGTCGCCCTCGCCCTCATTCTGTCACTCGCAGCGCCGACTGCGGCACTCGCCGAAGGGGGCAGCGCCGACGCCGCCGCGCCCTCGCGCCCCGGCGATGCGGTGTCCGCGCTGGCGCCTGCCGTTCCTGCGGCCCCAGAGACCGCCGCGGTGTCGGCGCTCCCGGCAGTCCCCGTGCCCCCCATGGCCCCGGCGATCCCTGAGGCCCCCGCTGCCCCGGCGCCCCCCGCGGGCGCGAGCGAAGCCCCCGCCCCGGCGGGACCGCCGGCCCCGGAACGCAAGACCGAACCCGACACCGTGCCCACGGTGACGGCGGGCGACACCCCGTTGCCGCCCGCCGTGGCGCCCCCACCCGCCCCGGGAGACACCGCAACGCCCGCCCCAGGAAGCGTCCGGGCACCCGTGGCCGACCCCATCCCGCCACGCGAGCCGACACTTGCGACCCCTGCGGATCTGCCTCTCCCGCCGCCATTGCCCGCGGGTTCGCCACCCGATCGGCGGTCCCGCGCCGGCGGCCCTGCGGTCCCGGACCCGGCGCACCTCGACGCCGCTGCCGACTGGTCCTGCATGGTGCCGCCGCCGTGGGAGACGCGCCCGGCGGACGCGCGCGCCCCGCGTATCTTCGACGAATCCCGCCTCTATGTCGGGCTGCCGTGGGATCACTGCGGACCCCAAGCCCGCCGTCCTGGCCACGCCCAGCCGACCGCTGGCCTCGGGCAGATCGCCACGCCCATACTTGACCCCAAGACCCCGGTCGCGGCCGCGGCCGACTGTGCCGACTACAACCAAGGGAGCCAGATCGTGCAACTGCGCGGCGGCGTCAAGATGACCCAGGGCGACCAGCATCTGGAGGCCGACCGTTCCAGCTACGATCAAAAGACGGGCGCAACCAAGGCCAGAGGCAACGTGTATTACGCGTACCCGGGGGGACGGATGCTGGCCAAGACGGCCGATGTCAACCTGCTGACGAAACAGGGCACCCTGGACGATGTCCACTATCGCCTGGCGGGTGCCACGAACCTTCGCGGCACCGCCACCACGGCGGAACTCCTGGCCGGAGATATCTCCCGCTACCGGGACGCCATCTATACCACCTGCCCACCGGGGCGCTCCGATTGGTCACTACGTGCCAGCGAGCTGGAACTCGACCAGCAACAGGGGCTGGGCACCGCCCATCACGCCCGGCTGAATTTCGGGCCGATACCGGTGTTCTATACGCCTTACCTGCAATTTCCAATCGACAGTCGGCGTCGCAGCGGTGTGCTGACGCCACTCGTCGGCTATACCAGCAACACCGGTCTGGACGTCACCATACCCTATTATTGGAACATCGCCCCCAACCTGGACGCGACCTTCTTTCCGCGCTACATGAGCACACGGGGGGCAATGCTCGGCGCCCAGGTCCGTGGCCTCACGAGCCATCAGACGCTCGAGTTCGATGGTGCGATACTGCCACATGATGACAAGGCGCCGGAGTTGGGGACCCGCTGGGACACACATTTTACACAGAGCGGCTACTGGGGGCATTGGGCCACCAACATCAACTACAATGCGGTATCCGATAAGACCTTTCTCGTCGATTTCGGCAACAACCTGGCAGTCACCAGCCTGGTCAATCTGACCCGGAGCGCGGGCCTCGTGTATTATGGCACGAAGTATTATGCGCTCGCCTCGGTTCAGCAGTTCCAGACCGTGGACCCGACGATCCCGGCCGCCAGCCGACCCTACGGCCAAAGCCCTCACCTCCAGTTGGTCGTGCCGACGCAGCACTGGGGCCCCCTGACCTATAGCGTTGACACGCGTTACGACTATTTCGATAATTCGGCCAGGGTCAACGGCAGCCGGGAGGTGTTCGTCTCCACGGTGCAGTTGCCCGTGCGCCGTAGCTTCGGCCACTTCATCCCGCGGATGGATCTCTATGCGACCGGCTACCAACTGACGAACACCGCGGTAGGCCAGCCGTCGCACCCATCTTTTTTCATTCCCAGCGTAATCCTGGACGCCGGCTTGATCTTTGATCGCAACACCAACTGGTTCGGTAACAACGTACTACAGACCCTGGAACCCCGTCTCTACTATGTCCGCACACCATACCAAGATCAGTCCAACAACCCGCTGTTCGACACCACGGCGCTGACCTTCAGCTATAGCAGCCTGTTTCGCCCCAATCGCTTCACCGGTTACGACCGCATCAGCGATGAAAACCGGCTCAGCGTCGGGCTGACCTCCCGTACCCTGGGCGGCCGAGACGGTCGCGAATGGCTGCGGGCCAGCCTGGGTGAGGTCTTTTACTTCGACTCACGTCGGGTCCAACTCACGGGCTCGATACCGGATAATGCCTCATATTCGGCGCTGGCCGGCGAGTTGGCGACGAATCCGTTGGCGGGGCTGACCGCCCGCGCCAGCTTTCAATGGGGGCCAAACTACGGAACCGGAAACCGGTGGCAACAGCAGGTGTTACAGTTGAGCTATGCCCCGGGGGATGATCGTCTGATCAACCTGGCCTATCGCTACAGCCTGGGTACGACCGTGGCCGACAACTACAAGAATACCGACCTGTCCTTTCGCATGCCGATTACCTCCAACATCAGCGTGGTCGGGCGCTGGCTCTATTCGCTCCTGCAGAACAGTACCACCGAGGCCTTTGGCGGTATCGAGTACGGCGGGCGCTGTTGCTGGCGGCTGCGTCTCCTCGGGCGCCATCTCAACACCAGCGCCACCGGCCCTGGCACGACCAGCATCATGCTGGAACTGGAGCTGGCGGGCTTAGGCTCCATTGGCGACAAGATCGACAAACTTCTGGAACAGCAAATCTATGGCTATGGTGATGACTCAAACTGAAGGCCGCGGGCACTGGACCGGCCCCGCGCAGACGCTGCCGCGGCGCCTCGCCGCATTGCTGTGGCTGTGCTTATGCATGTACGCGCTGCGACCGGCCGCGGCCACCGAAGCACTGGACTCGATCGTCGCGGTCGTCAACGAAGACGTGATCGTACAGAGCGACTTGAACAACGAGATCAACCTGACAGTGCCCCAACTCAAACAGCAGGGCACGGCGGTGCCGCCGCCGGAGCAGTTGCGCAAGCAAGTGCTCGACCGACTCATCATGAAGCGGCTCCAGCAACAACGCGCCAAGCAGCTCGGCATCACGGTCGATGACGCCGCCCTAAACGCGGCCATCCAGACCATCGCGGGGCGCAATGGCCTGTCAGTGGAGGAACTGAAGGCCTCGCTGGAGAACGGGAATGTCCGCTTCCAGGACTTTCGCGAAGACACGCGGATGCAGATCCTCCTGGGCCGGCTGCAGAGCCAAGAGGTCATGGCCAACATCCAGGTCTCGGATCAGGAGGTGGAGCGCTTTTTGCAGCGCGAGAAAGGCAAACTGATACCCCGCGAACAGGTGCGCCTGGAGCACATCCTGATCGCCCTGCCGGATCAACCCACCCCGACCCAGGTCGCCCAGGCCGAGGCCAAGGCCAAACAACTGGTCGCCCGGCTACGCGGCGGGGAGGACTTCGCCGCGGTGGCAGCGGCCAACTCCGATGGGCGCACCGCCTTGCAGGGCGGGAGCCTGGGATGGTTTGAGATGGCCGCGGTCCCCAGCCTGGTCGCGGACCAGGCGCAAACCATGGCCAAGGGCGAAATTACCGACCCAATCCGCAACGCCAGCGGTTTCAACATCATTCGCCTGGCAGAAATCCAGGGCGGGCTACCGAGCAATGTGACCCAATACAAGGCGCGCCACATCCTGATTCGCACCAACGAGATGGTGTCCGATGGCGACGCCAAGATGCGGCTCAATCAGTTGCGGATGCGCATCCTCGGCGGCGATGACTTCGCCACCCTCGCCCGCGCCCACTCGGACGACACCGGCTCGGCGCTCAAGGGCGGCGATCTGGGCTGGGTCAGCCCGGGCGATACGGTGCCGGAATTCGAGTCAGTCATGGTCAAGCTCAATCCGAACGACGTGAGCGAGCCCTTCCACACCTCCTTCGGCTGGCATATTCTGCAGGTCCAGGAGCGCCGCACCCAGGACACCGCGGACGAACTGCTGCGCCTGCGGGCACGGGAGGCGATCCAGCGACGCAAGGGCGAGGAGGCCGCCCAGCTCTGGTCGAAGCGGCTGCGCGACGAGGCCTATATCCAGATACGCTCCAATGACGCCGACACCAAGCGCTGAGTGGCCAACGGCCGGACCCGGCCAGGCCACGCCGCGGCTCGCGGTCACCCCGGGAGAGCCGGCCGGGATCGGCCCCGACCTGCTGGTGCGACTGGTCCAAGAGCCGCTCGCAGCCCAGTTGGTCGCGGTAGCCGATCCGGGCTTACTCACCGAACGCGCGCGCGCCCTCGGGTTGCCCCTGCGGTGCCTAGAGTATGCCCCCGACCGTCCGCCAAGCCCAAACCCGCCGGGGTCTCTGATGGTGCTCCCGGTGACTTTGGGCGCACCGGTGCAGCCCGGCCGACTCGACCGTGCCAATGCGGCCTATGTACTGGAGACGCTGCGGATTGCCTGCGACGGCACCCGCGCCGGGGTCTTCGACGCACTGGTCACGGGGCCGGTGCATAAGGGCATCGTCAACGACGCCGGTCTGCCGTTCACCGGCCACACCGAATATCTGGCCGAGCGCTGCACGGCACACCCGGTGATGCTGCTCGCTACGCCGGGCCTGCGGGTGGCCCTGGTCACCACCCACCTGCCATTGAAGGAGGTCGCCGCGACGATTACTGCGCCGCTGCTTGAGCAGGTGATCGCGATCCTGCATGAGGACCTGGTGCGGCGCTTCGGTATCGCGGCCCCGCGCATCCTGGTCTGCGGACTCAACCCCCACGCCGGGGAAGGCGGACACCTGGGGCGCGAGGAGATCGAGATCATCGAACCGGTATTGGAGCGGCTGCGCGGACGCGGCTGGGACCTGCGGGGCCCATTGCCGGCGGATACCGTCTTTGTACACGAGCGTCTGGCCGCTGCGGATGCAGTGCTCGCCATGTATCACGATCAAGGTCTGCCGGTACTCAAACACCTGGGGTTCGGCCAGGCCGTCAACATCACCCTCGGGCTGCCGATCATCCGGACCTCAGTGGATCACGGCACCGCGCTCGACCTGGCCGGCACCGATCGGGCCGACCTGGGGAGCTTACGGGCTGCCATCGCGATGGCGATGGCGATGGCGATGGCGATGCAACTGCATTGAACCTAGATCAGCCAATTGCTCACGCCAAGGCGCCAAGCTCGCCAAGAAATGCAATAGGGCAGGCGAAGGCACCAGACCATCCGCCGGGGGAATGGGCTAACACCGGTAATCCACTGAAAAATCTTGGCGGCTTGGCGTCTTGGCGTGACAACTGCCCTTGTCAGGCTCAAGACCGCGGGGCCGCCGACCACCAACAAGAGACTGATTATGAAGATCCGAGTTGGCTACGAATTGGTCTATGACTGTCCCCAGCCGACGCCGATGATCCTGACGTTGCACGTGCATTTCACGCGCGTGTCCGATCTGGTCGTCCCCGACCACCTGGTCACCCAGCCATCGGTCCCCATCACCGCCTATCGCGACGGTTTCGGCAATTGGTGTAGCCGGATCGTGGCGCCCAAGGGTCAGTTCCGGCTGTCGACCGACGCGGTGGTGAATGATTCGGGGATGCCGGATGTCATCGTGCCCATGGCGATCCAGCACGCGGTGCAGGACCTGCCGGAGGAGACCCTGGTCTTCTTGCTGGGCAGCCGCTATTGCGAGACCGATCGGCTGTCACAGGTCGCCTGGGACCTGTTCGGCAAGGGGCCGACCGGCTGGGGGCGGGTACAGGCAATCTGCGACTTCGTGCATCGCCATATCACCTTCGGCTATGAGCACGCCCGCGCCACCCGCACCGCCTGGGAGGTATTCAATGAACGGCGCGGGGTGTGCCGCGATTTCGCACACCTTGCCGTCACCTTCTGCCGCTGTATGAATATCCCCGCCCGTTACTGCACCGGCTATCTGGGCGATATCGGCGTCCCGCCGGCCGACAGCCCGATGGATTTCTCGGCCTGGTTCGATGTCTATCTGGGCGGTCAATGGTATACCTTCGACGCCCGCAACAATGTGCCCCGCATCGGTCGGGTGTTGATCGCCCGCGGCCGGGATGCCGCCGATGTGGCACTCAGCAGCACCTTCGGCCCCAATACGCTGACCGGGTTCAGGGTTTGGACGGATGAAGTGAGTTGACGCGCCCTGACGTCGATCATCCTAGAAAAAGCAGTTGTCACGCCAAGGCGCCAAGCTCGCCAAGTAATTTCAGTGTGTTATCGACGCTTGGCGATTCACCCGGCGAATGATCTGGTAACTTCGCATAGCCTATTGTCTTTCTTGGCGAGCTTGGCGCCTTGGCGTGAGTAATTCCCTGGCTCAGGCTTAGGTCATTCAGCAATCCACCCCGCCGCGGTCGATCCCGGCCTCGGCCAGGGCCACGGCGCGGAAGATGGCGCGGCCCTTATTCATGGTCTCGTCCCATTCCAGACGCGGCACCGAGTCGGCCACGATCCCGGCACCGGCCTGGATGTGCAGGGTGCCGTCCTGGATGACGGCGGTACGGATGGCAATGGCCGTGTCCATATTGCCGTTCCACGAGAGATAACCCACGGCCCCGGAATAGACCCCACGCTTGACCGGCTCCAGTTCGTCGATGATCTCCATGGCGCGGATCTTGGGGGCGCCGGAGACGGTACCGGCGGGGAAGGTGGCGCGCAGTACATCGATGGCGCTCAACCCCTCCTTCAGTTCACCGACGACGTTGGAGACGATGTGCATGACGTGTGAATAGCGCTCCACGATCATGCGATCGGTGAGCCGCACGCTGCCGGTGCGGGCGATGCGCCCGGCGTCATTGCGCCCCAGATCGATCAGCATCAGGTGCTCGGCCAACTCCTTAGGGTCGGCCAACAGCTCGACCTCCAGCGCCTGGTCCTCGGCCTCGGTGGCGCCGCGGCGCCGCGTGCCAGCGATCGGACGCACCGTGACCAGGCCATCCTCCAGGCGAACCAGGATCTCGGGCGATGAGCCGACGATCTGAAAGTCGCCCAGGTCCAAAAAGTACATATAGGGCGATGGGTTGAGCCCGCGCAGCGCCCGATACAGGTCGAGCGGCGGGGCCAGGAAGGGGATGGAGAGTCGCTGCGACAGCACCACCTGCATACAGTCGCCGGCGAGGATATAGTCCTTGATCCGCTCGACCGCCGATTCAAATCCCTGCTGGGTGAAGCCGGAGACAAAGTCGTCCTCGTGGACGCGGCGCTCACCCTCCGCGGGCCGCCGCGGGGCACCCCGTTGCATGCGCCCGATCAGCTCGCGCATGCGCGTGCGGCCGGACTCCAGGGTATCGCCGGCATGGGGGTCCAGGTGCAGGATGATATACATCCGCCCACTGAGATTGTCGAATACCACCACCTCGTCCGAGACCAGGAGCAGGATGTCCGGGGTACACTGCTGATCGGGATTGGGGCAGTGGGCGAGCCGCGGCTCGATATAGCGGATGGTGTCATAGCCGAAATAGCCCACCAACCCGCCGGTGAAGCGCGGCAGGCCGGGGTGGGTGGCGACCCGGAAGCGCGCCTGGAAGGCATCGATCCAGGCGAGCGGATCGGCGCTCTCGGCGGTCTCGATCAGCGCGCCATCGCGCTCCACCTGGATGGCATGGCCGGTGACCTTCAACACGGTGCGGCAGGGCAGCCCGATAATGGAATAACGGCCCCATTTCTCGCCGCCCTGTACCGATTCAAACAGATAGGAATAGGGGCCCGCGGCGAGCTTGAGGTAAACGCTCAAGGGGGTGTCGAGGTCCGCCAGGACCTCGCAGACGAGTGGGATACGGTTGTGCCCTGCGGCGGTCAGGTCAGCAAAGACTTCAGGGGTCATGGGAGGCTCCGGCAAGAGGATTCAAACGGACGACGGTTGATTCAAGGCCAGCGTCGCCATCGCCGACCCACCATCGCCACCCTCAATTCAAAATCGAACACCACGAACCACCGCTCCATTCTGTTATCCCGCGAAAAATAGTTGTCCGCAAATGAACGCAAATGAACGCAAACAAAACGATTGATCAGGTGCATGCCAGGTGGACTGGACTGCAGTTCTGTCGATTGTTGGCCGGAATGATGATCGGCGCAGCACAATGTCGATCGCATGATAGCTGGGAAACCGCTAGCGGTCTGACCATTTGCGTTCATTTGCGTTTATTTGCGGACAAATAATCACTGAGCCGCCGGGGCGAGCAGCGCGCGCAGGTCCATGAAACTGTCGATCACCGCGTCGGGACCGGACTCGCGTATATCCTGGCCGTGGTTATAGCCGTAGCTCGTGCAGATGATGTGAAAGCCCGCCGCCCGCGCCGCGCTCACGTCGCTCACCGAATCGCCGATCATCAGCGCGTCCGCAGGCGCGACCCCAAAATACGCCGCCGCGTGCAACAGCGGCGCCGGGTGTGGCTTCTTCTCGGGCAAGGTGTCGCCGCTCACCACGAGGCCGAAATAATCCGCGAGCCCCTGGTCGCGCAGCAGCGGCAGGGTGAACTGGGCCGCCTTGTTGGTGACACAACCGAGCGGATAGCCAGCCGTGCGCAGATAGTCCAGACCCTCGCGCACCCCGGGATAGACCACCGAGCGCCCCGAGGTGTTCTGCGCATAGACCTCCATGAAAATCGGCAAGGCCAGCGCCAGGTCGGCTGCCGGCGGCGCGCCGTCGAGCGCCCCGATCAGGGCGCGCTCCACCAGCCGCTCCACCCCATTGCCGACCCAGTTGCGCACCGCCGCCTCTCCCTGCGGCGGTCGCCCGAGCCGCGCCAGCATGGCATTCAGGCTGTAGGTCAGGTCCGGGACACTGTCGATCAGGGTCCCATCCAGGTCGATCAGGATCATCTTGGGGTGCAGCATGCGGCGGCGCCTCCTGGGTAGCGGTGAGTGGGCGGAAGACTAGCGGCTGACCGCCGCCATCGCCTCACGCAGCTTGCGGATGATGCTGTCGTAGCGATGGGGGTCGGTGTCGCATGCCTGGCTGAAGATGCCGGAACCTGAGACGAAGGTGTCCGCCCCCGCGGCCTTGATCGCGGCGATGTTGTCGGCCTTCACGCCGCCGTCGATCTCGAGCCGGATGTCGCGCCCGGAGTCGTCGATGATCTCGCGCACCTCCCGCAGCTTGTCCAGCGCCGAGGGGATGAAGCCCTGGCCGCCGAAGCCCGGATTGACCGACATCAGCAGGATCATGTCCACCTTGTCCAGCACATAGTCCAGATAACTCAATGGAGTAGCCGGATTGAAGACCAGTCCGGCCTTACACCCCTCGTTGTGGATGAGTTGCAGTGTGCGGTCGATGTGCTCGCTCGCCTCCGGGTGGAAGGTGATATAGGTGGCGCCGGCGGCGGCGAAGTCAGGGATGATGCGATCCACCGGCTTGACCATCAGATGGACATCGATGGGGGCGGTAACGCCGTGCTTGCGCAGGGCCTCGCAGACCAGCGGGCCGATGGTCAGGTTGGGGACATAGTGATTGTCCATCACGTCGAAGTGGACGATGTCCGCCCCGGCGGCCAACACGTTGTCGACCTCCTCCCCGAGCCGGGCGAAGTTGGCGGAAAGGATGGAAGGTGCGATCAGGTCAAGCGCCATGGCAGTCGGTCCCCCGGGATGTCCCCGGACGGTGTCGGCCGGGTGTGTTGTTGGAAGGCCCGGAACTCTAACCGAAGCGCCGGAGATTTTCACTCACGCCTCACGTCCCGCGCGCCGCAGTCACGGTTTCGTAGGCACGGCGAATCTCGTGGGTCTTCTTGGAGGCCAGCTTGACCAGCTCCTCGGACATGCCGCGCGACATCAGCTTGTCCGGGTGGTGGCGGTTCATCAACTTGCGATAGGCGCGCTTGACCTCCTCGTCGCTCGCCTGGGGCGTGATGCCGAGCATCGCATAAGCCCCGCCCAGCGAGGGTTGAGCCGCGCGGCTACCCGGGCCGTTGCTGCGCCCGCCCCCCGCACGCGCACCAGCGGCGGCGCCCAGAATCCGGTACTGGAACACAATCAACTGCTCCAGACGGCGGAAGCTCGACAGGGAGACCTGGAGTCCGTGGCGGCACTGTTCCAAAATCAGTCGCTTGACGGGTGTCGGCGGACCATCCATGTAGGCCGCTGCCAGTTGAATCTCCAAGAACAGGTGGTGCAACTGGGTCTCGCCGGCACTCGCCTGCCGGAAGGCCACCAAGGCGGCGCCGAGATTGAAGCTGTCCGCCTTCCCCTGGTTGAAGGCCGCAATGGCCTTGCGCCGCACCGTGCGGTTGAGCGCCATGCGCGACATGACCGATTCGGCATGGGCGATCTCGCGCTCGCTCACCCGCCCGTCGGACTTGGCCAGGTAGCCCATGACCGCGAAGGTGGTCTCCAGAAAGGCCTCCTGGTTCCGCGCCCGTTCGGCGACCCGCTCCGGCGTGAAGAGGCCCGCGAAGCGCTCCGCCCCGCGATCCGCCCCGTGACCCATGGTGGCGCCAACCATCGCCCCCAGCGGGCCGCCCACCAAGAAACCTAGGGTCCCGCCGACCGCCTTGCCCCACCAACTCATGACCTCAACCCCCGTGTGGCACAGCGACGCCGGCGACCCCGGGGCTGTGCGGACTGAACGATGGCGCACATCGTAACCGTTTCGGCCCCTCTCCCGCTTGCGGCGTAGGGGCAAGCGCCGAATCGCTGCTCTCGGACCAAGTAGCGCGGAGGTCCGGGCGATCCAGCGGTAGCAGCCGAATCGGGCGCCGCCATAGGAAAATCCAGATATCGGTCTTGCCCGATGACAAGATAATCGTTCAGGTCCCGCTCCCGCTCCCGCTCGCGGGGTAGGGGCGAGAGGTTGCAATCCGGCAGTCAGCGCCACATACTTTTTCACAAAACCCATCTGTCGCACGCGGTTTCGCGTCTGGCTCCGGGTGAGAAAGCCGCCTCCGGGCGGCTTTTTTCTTTTTTGAACAATGCATTACAGATGTGAACTATCGTTCATTGCCGAGGACTGCAACCTTGCTGGCCAAGCAAGACATTCGCCCCGCTTGGTTTCCTACGCGGTTTTTTGTTCCGAGCATGACCAAGCTCACTGATTGCTGAAGAGGCACCCACTCGCTGGCCAAGAAAAAGTCCCTCGCGGCGGACCCCAGTACGCCATTTCCGGCGTCACCCAATGAGTTGCATCGCGACGGCGACCGCCTGTGGATACCGCTGCGCAACGCATGGCGGGACGTCACCAACAAACCGGAGGAGGTCGTTCGGCAGCGCTTCATTCGCATCCTAGTGGAGGAATACGGTTACTCACTGGAGCAAATGGATCAGGAGCGGCGGACCCTGCATGGGCATCGCAGTCCGCGGGCCGATATCGCAGTATGGGAATCGGTCGACGATAAGGCGGGGAATCGCACCCCAGTATTGGTTATCGAATGCAAAGCCGACGGCATCGAGATCCAGGTGGGCGATTATTACCAAGGCGAATCCTACACCCGCGCCGTGGGGTGCGAGTTCTTTATCGCGACCAATAGCCGGCATACCGCGACCTTCCGGCTGGTGCCTGGTCTACCCGGCGAATTCGTCGCCATCAACGAGATCCCGAAGGCGGCGGACTGGGGCAATGCCAAGCGGCTGCAAGAAATCCGCGACTCACTGCGCGCCTTCAACCGCAAAGAATTTCAGGACCTCCTGTTCAAGTGCCACAGTATCCTGCGGGATGTGCATAAGATGGACCCGCGACGGGCATTCGACACCATCTCCAAGGTCCTGTTCATCAAGATGTATGTCGAGCGTACCGGTCTGCATGGGACCTTCACCACCGACTATCTGGATCAGCGCGATGCCTCGCGCATGCCCAACGACGCGCTGGTGCATGACGGCCTGTTTGAGCTAACCAAGCAGCATTATCGGGCAGACGACCTGTTTTCAGAGACTGACCTGCTCGACATTTCCAAGGAAACCTTTCGCCGTATCGTCAAGGAACTGGAGCGCTTCGACCTCTCAAAGACCGGCGACGATATCAAAGGCCTGGCCTTCGAGCGTTTCCTAGGCACCACCTTTCGCGGCGAACTGGGCCAGTTTTTTACGCCACGCCCCATCGTCGACTTCATGGTTCAACTCATCGACCCGCGGGAGCGGGAGCTGATTTGTGACCCCGCCGCCGGATCGGGCGGTTTTCTCATCCGCGCATTCGAGTATGTCCGCGACTGTATCGTCGCCGATATCCAGGCGCAAAAGGACGAGGCGCGCGCGCTGATCGAGGCGGAAGCCCTGCCTGAAGAGGAAGAAGAGCGGCAGATCGAGGCCGCCTTTGCGCACCTCAATGAACAACTGCTCCCGAGCGGCGACAAAAATCAACCGATCGATAGCCGAGTCGGGCGTCTGGCCTGGCAATGCATCTATGGTACCGACGCCGAACCACGCGCTGCCCGCACCGCCAAGATGAATATGATCATGCATGGTGACGGGCATGGCGGCATCCATCACCATGACGGACTGCTCGACATCAACGGCATCTTCGGCGGGCGCTGTCTGAACCTGCTCAAGCCCGGCGGCCGGATGGGTATCGTCCTGCCCGACGGCAATCTCAATAACCCATCGCTCGCCTGGCTGCGCCGCTGGGCGGAGGGCCACGCACGGCTCATGGCCGTGGTCAGCCTGCCGCCCGAAACCTTTCGCTCCAGCGATGCGACGGTCAAGGCGTCCCTGGTCTTCCTGCGACGCTTCACCGAGGCAGACAGTGCGGCCTGGGAGGCTGCCTGGGCACAAGCTCAGGCTGAGTTGGATAACGGCTTCGACGCACAACGCAATGCCCTGCACGCCGCCAGCGCACCGGCGATCCTGACCGGCGGCGACACCGTAGCCACGCGCCTGCTGTCAGAGCTTGCGACCTTACGAGTGCGGCGGGAATTGCCGCCTTGGCAACTCGGGGAACCACCCCCCTATCCGCGCGGGATTGGCCGGACGGCCCAGGCCGCACCATACTGGACCGCCAAACCACAGCATGGAGAAAGTAAAAAGGCAGCGGAACTCAAACGCCAAGCGCAAGCGGCCCTAACTCAAGCGCAGGGGGCAACCGCAGCGGCCCTGGCTGCACTCAAGGCCGCTTACCGTCCTATTGATGATGCCCATAATACGGCACTCTGGGCGCGGGTCCGCGAGTTATTCGATTATCCCGTCTTCGTTGCCGCCCCTAAGGCGGTGGGGATCACGTCCACCGGCGAGACGGGGGAAGGGGTAACCAATGACTTCGCGACCACCCTGACCGCCTGGCGCGACTTTGTGTCTTGGATGGAGAAAGGGGCTGAACCGGAGGACATGCCAAATTTTCGGCTGCCCTCCACTGCCTGATCCGCAGATGGAGGGACATTGAGCGGTGGATCGAGACCGAGGCTCAGGCAACGCGGTTAAGCCCTTGGCCGCTGGTACCATTAAGCGGTCTGCTCCGAGAGCGTCATGAGACCATTGCGCTATCCGGCGCGCTTGAAGACTGGCAGACCATCACCATTCGTTTTTCTGGCGAGGTCATACCACGGGGGCGCGCCGAACCGTTCAAGGGTGCCATGTTCGCCGCGTACCCTGGCGACCTGGTTTTCTCTAAGATCGATGCGCGTAACGGGGCCGTGGGCATGCTGCCCGCCAGCATCCCCAAGGCGATTGTCACCAGCGAATATCCGGTGCTGATCCCAGATCCGATCCAGCTAAGTCCGGCTTATCTGGGCATTCTGCTCCGTGCCGAGCACTTCCATGCGGAATTGCAGCGCCAAGCATCCGGCACCAGCGGCCGCAAGCGGGTCACCGCGGATGGTCTACTCACGCTTGAGATTCCACTTCCAAGTCTGGCCGAGCAAGATACATTGGTCGCTGCCTATACGGATGCCATTGAGCGTGCTGCTGCGCTCGAAACAGAGGCCGGAGAGATCGAAAGCAGCGGTTTGCGTGCCTTTCAAGCGGCGTTGGGGGTGACACCTGCGCAGCCTTTGTCGGATCGGCCATTGTTCATTGCCCGCTTCAAGGATCTCGACCGCTGGAGCCATGAGGGAGTCCTACGTGCGATGCTGCCGCCGATGGCCGCTGGTGGCATTCAATCACCCATGGCCAGGCTGGGCGATCTGATAGCGGATTTGGAGAATGGCTGGAGTCCGAAATGTCACGATCAGCCCGCCCGGACGGATCGCTGGGGAGTGCTCAAGGTCGGTGCGGTTTCGTTCGGAACCTTTGAGCAAGATCAAAATAAGGAGCTGCCAGAGCAGCTTAAGCCTAGACCCGATTATGAGGTAAAGGTGGGTGACGTTCTCATCAGTCGAGCCAATGTAACCCGCTATGTTGGTGCGTGCGCCTGTGTCCGAACCACGCGCCCGAAACTTTTGCTTTGCGACAAGATTTTTCGGGTTCGTTTTCGAAAAGATAGTCTATTGCTACCGGAATTCCTCGCCGAGGCGATGCGTTTGCCGACGATACGCGAACAGATCGAGGGTTGTCTCACCGGGACATCCCCCACGATGAAAAACATCTCCAAGCCATCATTGCTCGGGCTACGCCTTCCAGTACCCTCGATTGAGTACCAGAAGCAGTTGGTCGACGACCTATAGCAGAATAATATGGCATCTGGACAAATTGAATTATAATAAATTTTTTTTATTTTTTTTCCGTTGACTGTCTATAATTTATGCAAGAGTTAAGCAAATTATCCGAGGTGGATCATGAAGCCGAGTTGGATGTCGGATGCTCGCCAGATACCGGATGAGGTGATGACCTTTTTGCGTCAAATTGCCGTGTGCGCTATCAAAGAAAAAAACTTTCATGTAGACGATGTGAGCGAGATGCTAG
>NZ_CAJAXH010000013.1 GCF_903946935.1 uncultured Thiodictyon sp. | reverse complement strand
GCAAACCGACTTCAAGCGAAACACAGGTTTATATTGCATCCGGACGCTTGCTTCTTCGGCAGATCTGCAATAATCAAACGCCGTATTTATTAGCCGTTAAGTAAGCCTCTATCTCAAAATGGTTCTTAGACAGCCTCTTAAGCCCGGCATCCAGATCCACCGCTCACCAGTCCACATTCGCAGTGACATCAGATGAACGCCGCGGTCGATCAATATCAAGGTTGCCTTCTTGGGTTGGCGTTGGGAGATGCTATTGGCGCGCCATTTGAAGGCGGTCCGGTAGAGAGAGCGCTTTGGCACGTGATCGGCAAGACGCGCAACCATTTGCCACGATGGACGGATGACACTCAAATGTCGCTCGATGTTGCGCAGGTATTGTTGGAGCACCAAGCGATCGATCAAGACAGATTAGCTGAACAATTTGCAGGCAGCTATGCTTGGAGCCGAGGTTATGGCCCAGGCACGGCCAGACAGCTAAAGCTGGTCAAGCGAGGAACGCACTGGCCTGAGGCGCGCAGCACGGTTTTCAAGGACGGCTCATTTGGAAATGGCGCCGCCATGCGCAGTCCGCCCGTAGCCCTCTTTTTCTACAATGACTTTGAGCGACTGATTGCAGAAACAAAGAAGGCGGCAGCAGTCACGCACGCGCATCCGCTGGCCATTCAAGGGGCAGTGGCTATTTCAATAGTGATTTATTTTGCTCTTCAGGGCCGAAATTATCCAGAAATGTGGCGTTTGTTAAAAGAGCGCTGCGCTTCTCCTGTCTTTTCAACAAAGATTGGGCTTGCAGAGCGTTGGGCAGATGGCAGCTCGGAAATAGCGAAAGGCGAGGTTGTGAAGTTATTGGGAAACGGGATGGCGGCACAGGATTCAGTGGTGACAGCAATTTACGCGGCCACCCGATTTATGAGTCGCAGTTTTGGCGAAATGATTAGCTTCATTATTTCATTCAAAGGGGATGTCGATACCATTGGGGCGATGGCAGGGGCGATCTGGGGTGCCGCGAATGGCTCGGCAACATTGGAGGGTATCCCCGTCGAAGCAAGGGACCAGTTAAAGTGGGTTGCAATGGAGCTTTATAAAAAACGCTTGCCCCCGTTCATTTGCGGACAATGACTCTTCCAGACTCATCTGGCCGGTGCAAGCCTGGCTTGCCGCGGGGTGTCGGCACGCTCACCCAGGCCGCCAGGCCCCCGCCTTGGCGATTCTCCAGCCAGACCTGCCAGCCGTTGGCCTGGGCCAATTGGCGCACGATGGCCAGCCCCAGCCCGGTGCCCCCGGTGGTGGGGCTGCGGGAGGCATCCACCCGGTGGAAGGGGCGGAATACCGCCTCGATCTGGCCCTGCGGGATGCCCGGACCCTGGTCGATGACGCCGATGAGGCAGGCGCCGTCGCGCCACTGGGCGCGCAGTTCGATCGGCCAATCGCCGGCATAGCGCTGGGCATTGGCCAGTAGATTGCCGAGCACCCGCCGCAGCGCCGCGGGCGGGGCGCTGACCCGCAGGTCCGGACACTGCACCGCGACCTCGGCGCCTGCCTCCCAGGCGTGTCCGGCCAGGGTCTCCAGCAGGGCGGCCAGGTCGACCGGCACCGCCGCCTCGCCGTCCAGCCCGCGGGCCAGCTCCAGTACCTCCCCCACCAGGCGGTTCATCTCCCCGACATCGGTTTCCAGTCGCTCGATCCAGTCCGGGCTGGGGCGGCGCTCCATCATCTCCAGCGCAAGGCGCATCCGTGCCAGCGGGGTGCGCAGGTCGTGCGACAGACCGGCGAGAAGGGTGGTGCGCGCTTCCAGCAGGTCGTGTATCTGACACGCCAACTGGTTGAAACGACGGGCCAGGGCCGCCAACTCGCGCGGTCCGGTCTCGGGCAAGAGCTCCGGGGTCGCGCCCTGGCCAAGGACGGCCGCGGCGGCAGCAAATCCCTTGAGCGGTGCCACCGTACTGCGCCCGAGCCACCAGGCGGCCACCCCTGCCAGGATGAGCGCGGCGGACAGGGTCACCAGGGCGGCGGCCAGCGGCTGGGGGCCGACGCGGCTGCGCGGGAATCCCAGCCACAGGGTCCGGCCGGCCACCGGTAGACCGGCCCACAACCAGGGCTCGGTCCCCGCCTCGACGCTCGCCAGGTCGACGGGTTCGCCGGTGCGTTGCGTCAGTTGCGTCTCCAGTTCCCGCACATAGATGCCGTGCCAGGTCGCCCGCGTCGCCCCCGCCGGTGGCGCGGCGGCCAGCGTCAGCCCATGAGCCGCCATCAGTTCCTCCTCGAAGGCCGGCCGAGTTTCAGGCGGCAGTTCGCCCCAGGTCTGGGCGGCGAGTACCATGAGTCCGGCCAGATCGCTGGTCGCACGCGTTGCCAGCGGCTGCATCAGCAAGAAGACCACCGCCAGGCTAGTCAGCACATCGAACAGCACGAAGACCAAGGCGAGCCGCAGCGCGTTTTGCTGGCGCAGGCTGAGGTTGCTGGGCATGCGACTGCTCTTAGCGCTTAAGAGTCGGCGCCGCGCGGATTGAACAGATAGCCGGCGCCGCGCACGGTCCGGACATAGACCGGGTTCGCGGGGTCGGGCTCGATCTTGCGCCGCAGGCGCGCCACCCGGATATCCACCGTGCGATCATAGGGGTCGCGCTCATAGCCCTTGAGCAGGTCCAGCAGCAGGTCGCGGGACAGCACCCGATTGGGCCGCTCGATGAAGGCCTTGAGCAGGTCATATTCGGCGCCGGACAGACCCAGGTCCTCATCGCCACGTAGTAGCCGGCGGGCCGCCTGGTCGAGCCGATAGGGGCCGAAGCGCTCACCCTCCAAGTCCGGCGCCGGTCCCGCGCCCTGCGCCCGCCGCAACAGGGCACGCAGGCGGGCCAGCAGCTCGCGCGGGCTGAAGGGCTTGGCCAGGTAGTCATCGGCGCCCAGCTCCAGACCGACCACCCGGTCGATCTCCTCGCCGCGGGCCGACAGCATCAGGATCGGCACGGTGGAGTGGGTCCGCAGTTCGCGGGTGAGGGCCAGGCCGTCCTCGTTGGGCAGCATCAGGTCCAAGACGATGGCGTCCGGCATGGCCAGTTGCATGGCGCGGCGCATCGCGTCCCCGTCGCCCGCCAGGTCCACGGCAAAGCCGGTGTCGGTGAGATAGGCGCACAACAGGTCCCGCAGTGCGGGATCGTCGTCAACCACCAGGATGCGGGCAGCGGGGGTCATCGCGCTATCTTAGCCGAGTTCCCGGCCTGACGACCGTGCGGATACACGCCGTTACAAATCGATACAGAGCGCTACGCCGTTGACAAGGCATTGCTACGGGGCCGGCCGAGAATGGGCATCCTCAACCCCGAGGTACGCCCAATCATCAACCATCTGCCCCTCGCTGCTCTGCTCTGTGCCATTGCCGCGGCCGCGCCGATGGTACACGCACGGACACCCCAAGCGTTTCGCAGTCTCAAGGAAATCCGTGAGCAAGGCGTGGTCATGCAACAATGGGAAACCAGTTGTGCCGCAGCGGCGGTGGCCACGGTACTCACTTACGGTTTCAACGATCCGGTCAGCGAGCGGCTCGCCGCCTCCCGCATGTTGGAACAGACCGACCCGACCAAGGTCAAGCGGCGCGGTGGGTTCTCCTTGCTGGACTTGAAGCGATTCGTCGAGGGTCGCGGTTACCAGGGCAGCGCTTACCAGCACCTTGGGTTTGATGACTTGCGCGTCTTTCACGCACCCATCGTGGCCATCGACCAACATGGCTATAACCATTATGTGGTGTTCAACGGCGTCACCGGCGATCAGGTCCTGCTCGCCGACCCGGCCTTTGGCAACCGCATCGTGTCCATCGCCGGCTTCACTGCCATCTGGATCGATGGACTGGCCTTTGTCGTTACCCGCCCGCCGCCGCCCTGAGATCGCCATGAATAACAGCGCTACCCGCATTTTGCTGGTTTGCTGCGCACTGCTCCTGCCGGCGCTCGCCTTTTCACAAACGCCGCGTGAGGCTGCGCCACGGCGGGCGCCAAGCGCTGGCCCCGCCACCGAAACCGTCGAGTCTTTACGGCAACAGCTTGCCGCTCAACGGGCGATCAGCGAGCAATTGCGTGCGCGGGTCAAGGTGTTGGAACACCAATTGGCCAGTGGAACAGCGGGCGGTGAGTTGCTGGTCGTCGGCCTTCATCCCGATGCCGCCAAACCCCCGGTTGAATCGGCATCCCCCAACAGCGCAATCGCCGAGGCGCTGGTTACCAAGGGGCTGGTATTGCTGCCCAGCGGTACGTTGCGTCTCACCCCCAGTGTGACCTGGTTCCACGACGGACAGGGCGATAACCATTATGAGTCCTTCGCCTATGGGCTAGGGCTGGAGGCCGGCCTCCCCTGGGGTCTGGCGGCTTCACTGTATCTGCCTTACGTGCAAAGAAATTACCCACTGGGACGAAAGGATGGCACGGGCGACCTGTCGATCGGCCTTGGCAAGCAGTTGACGCAAGAAACCGCGGCCTGGCCGTCATTGGTGGCGCGGCTCACCTACACCCACGACAATGGCGCAGATCCCTTCGGCCCGGTCCCCATTGGCGACGGCTTCCGCTCGATCACTGCGTCAGTGTCAGCGCTCAAGCGTAGCGAACCGGTGGCGCTGTATGGCACGGTGTCTTACCGGCATGCCTGGCCCAAGACCGCAACCTTCTGGGGTGGCTTGGACTACCAGACCGGCCGGCTCACGCCAGCCGACAGCTATGGCCTGACCTTGGGCGTGTCCCTAGCAGCCACCCCGGGTATTTCGTTAGATACTGGCCTGTCCTTTGATTTTACAGGCAGGACGCGAGTCGAGCCGCTGGGCGGTGAGGCCTACCAGAGCGCCATCGCCACGGCCGGCTACTTCACCTTAGGCGCCGACTTTACCTTGGGCAAGAACCTGTTCCTGAACCTGTCGGCGGCTGCCGGGGTCACGGCAGACGCCAACGACTTCATCTTCTCGATCATGTTGCCTTACCGCTTTTAGTCCCTAACGGCCATGGCGCCCGCACCACCCCGAACGATGAACCTAAACCCGGGAATTGCTCACGTCAAGGCGCCAAGCTCGCCAAGAAATACCATCGGATAGAACCACTCTCCAGATCACCCTCCGGGTGACTGGCGCAACGCTGATAACGCACTGAACAGCCTTGGCGAGCTTGGCGCCTTGGCGTGACAACCACTCTTTCTAGGATGAAAATGGCGACTCGCTGCGGCCCTGATACATGCTGACACAGTAAGAAACAAAGCAATACTCCGTGGCCATGGTGGCGAAACACCGTCAGTGAATAATGTGCCCACCGCCACCCGGAGAGACGCCCTAGGTGACACCGTGTTCACGTTGGGGCGTTTGCGGAAGCGGCTGTCAGTACGCCTTGATAGCCGGACCCTGTGCTCCCAATCGCTCGCTTGAGGAAATTAAGATGAACGTGAAAGCATTATCGATCGTCCTGCTGGTCGGCGCCAACTTGACGGCAGCCGCAGCGGATCAGGCCACTCCGACCACGGGCGCTCAGGGACGAAGCACCACGCAGGCCCCGATTGCGCTCAGCCCTGCGCAGATGGACCAGATCGTGGCCGGTGGCAATGGGCCTGGCACTGGCGACTGCACCGGCACCGGCATTCCCAAGCTGGATGGGACCCGCCCGAAATACGGTAAGCGTTAAAGCGTGAGCCGTCGTTGAGTCACCGCCCCCGGGGCGACTCTATACGACGGCTTTCATGGGGACATGCCGCCATCTTTGCCGGGAATCTGGCGCGACCGACCGAGTGGTACACTCCGTTAAACACCGCGGCCGTTGCGCCACTGACCACGCGTTGCTAGCGGACGAGCCGAACGTGCATATCGTCAATACCAAGGCAGTCACGACCATCAAGCGGCTGATACGCTCAGTCGCGCTCTGTGCCCTCGCGACTTCGGCCTGGGGCCAGGGGGGGGCGTTGGATGGCGGCAGGCCACTCGATCTCAGCGTGCCAGCACAGTCACTGCCCCGGGCCTGGGGTTCAGCCCCGAGCGTGGATGCCACGCGGCTACCAGGGCTGGGTGAGCTATCCAGCCGCCCCGGTGGGTCGGTTGGTCTCGGACGCAGCGCGGGGCATCGCAGCGACTTACCCTACGGCGCCGGCTACGAGGCCAGGCGCGGCCAGGGTGGCGCAGGGGGCGGGCGTGGCATGGGACGCAGACACTGACGGCTGGAACCCATTGAATCATCATCCCCGCCGCGTCTTTGCATTAGGGTCCGCTGCGCGGACCGATCACGGCCGGCATCAATTTGAGGTGTTGCATGTAACGCGCTTATCGCCTATGCTGTTTCCTGTAACATAACAGATGGAGATTTAACGTGGCCACCATGCCTGTGAACGCCCGGGTTAAGAAGCACCGCGACGCCTTGCGTATGGCAGGACTTCGCCCGGTGCAAATCTGGGTGCCGGATACGCGACTGCCACACTTTGCGCAGGAGTGCCGCCGCCAGTCCCGTATTGCCGCTCAAGCGGATATGGCCGACACGGATATGCAGCAATTGATGGATGCAGCCTTATCCGATGTCGATGGCTGGACGGCATGATACGAGGCGATTTTGTGACGATCGCCATGCCAGGTGACTTTGGCAAGCCAAGACCCGCCTTGGTGATTCAGGCCAACCAGTTCGACGAACACGCCACCGTCACCGTTCTGCCAACAACCGGCACGCTGGTTGCCGCGCCACTGTTTCGTATCACGGTTGCGCCGAACGCAGAGAACGGCTTACAGCAGCCTTCACAGGTGATGGTTGACAAGGCCATGACCGTAAAGCGCGACAAAATAGGGCCTGTCTTCGGACGCATCGATGCAGATGCAATGGTCGAGGTTGAGCGTTGTTTGGCCGTTTTCTTGGGGATTGCAAAGTGAGGAGAGCGGTTGCATCCGTGTTAAGCTCCCAGCCGAAAACCACGCTTGTCCGGTGCCTTTTCCGTCAAACAGCAACGTGTCCCTGTCGGCAGGCGTAACGCAGGACCATATCGAAGGAGGTTTCCGTGAGCGAATCCAAGGGTTTATTCGGTGGCGGGATGACCATCCCGGCCCTGCCGGTGCGCTGGCTTTACCGACTGGCGTCGACGCACGCCTTCAGCGAGCGCGGGTTGTACCTGAACATGGGCTACTGGGAGGGCGCGCGGACCATCGACGAGGCCTGCGAGGCGATGGTCGAGCTGGTCGGGCGCACCGCTGGCATCACCAGTGCCGACACGGTCGTAGATGTCGGCTTCGGGTTCGCCGAGCAGGATATTTTCTGGACCCAGCGCTTTGCCCCGCGGCGGATCATCGGCATCAACATCACGCCTGAACAGGTGCGCGTCGCGCGCGAGCGCGTGCGCAAACTCGGCCTGGAGGACCGGATCGATCTGCGCGAAGGCTCGGCCACCGCGACCGGTCTGCCCGACGCCTGTTGCGACGTGGTCACAGCGCTCGAGTGCGCCTTTCATTTTGATACCCGCGAGGACTTTTTCGCCGAGGCCGCCCGCCTGCTGCGCCCGGGCGGTCGCCTGGTACTCGCCGACTCGATCCCGACCGGGCCCGATCTCGATCCGTGGCAGCACCCGTTGCAAGCGTTGATGGGCGGCCTTGCCCGCGCCGCGCTCGCGGTGCCGCAAGCCAATGCCTACCCGCGCGCTGTCTACGCCGTAAAGCTCGCCGCCGCCGGGTTCGAGTCGGTACAGGTGGACTCGATCCGCGAGCAGGTCTTCCCCGGCTGGCACCGCGCCTTGGCGCAGGACCACGAAATGCGCCGGCGCCTTGGCCCCGTGGGCTGGGCGCTTGGCCGCATTCCCGAGGCGGGGTATGCCCCGTTTGATTACGTCCTGGCCGTGGGGCGTAAGCCAGGTACCGAGGCGGTCAAATAGGTCGTGCTGACGCGCGCGCCTGGGCACCCTGGGACTTTCCGGCCGCCAGGCGAGAGCGATCCCATCCATGTTAAGGAACGGTTCACTAAGAAGTTACTCATGTTAGCTCCGGCGATCTATGTATAGCGGCGGCCACTCAGTTGAAAAACCGAGGTCTTCCTGCGATCATGGGCGTCGGATCTTTGGACACCGGTCGCTACCATGAACGAG
>NZ_CAJAXH010000012.1 GCF_903946935.1 uncultured Thiodictyon sp. | reverse complement strand
GTCGATTCTGGCGATCTGGAAGCTCGACTTCATTTTGTCTGACTATTTGGGGGTTGGTGGAATGCTCGCGGCGAGTACGCCCGCGATTTCGTTGATGTTGATCTACGGTTCGGCGATCACCGCAACGCACTTGGCCGGGAGGCTCCAAAGCGGGGATCACATCAACGAGAAGATTGCATCTCCCGATGCGGTGAACCCGGCTGCGGCGCTGAACATGCAGCCCATCATGAATCATGGGCCACTGTCGGGGACCGTCGCGCCGGGAGCCGAACAGCAAAGCTGGTCGGTCAACGTCGGACACGAGGTCCAACGGGATCTGCGCTCCAGTCAGCAGGCCATGCAGCGGTCGAGCAGCGGGTTCTCCTCAGCGCTCGGTAGCGCGGCCAGTGCCACGGCGTCCAGGAGTGGCGAGACCTTCGATTCGCATGCCAGCACCTGGATGAAGGATGGGAGCAAGAGCCAGACCGATTCGGTGCTGATGGCCACCGCGGAGGGACTGACCCAACAATACAGTGAGAGCGGGATGTCGAGCAATCAGATGGCAGCAGTGATTGCGGGCTCTCTCGGGGGAGCTAAGGGAAAGGGGGAGATATCGGCCAAGTTGAGCAGTCAGTACGGCGTCGACAGCACACTCGCGGACACCATGGCGTCCGATATCTCAGAAAAAGTGACGTCCGATCACGCGCTGCAGACACGGGTAGCCGAGGGTCTCAAGGTCGACGCGCAGACGGGTGAGCGCAACGTTTTCACGGCTGGACTGGACAGTCGCGAATCATCGCAACTCACGCAATCAGCCGACGATGTGCTGTCCGCATCGCGCAGTCTCGATCATGCGGAATCACAATCCGAGCGATTCGGCACCATGGGTTCGTACAATGGCATTGCGGCCGGCGCAGGATTGGTCAGACCGGAGCATCAGGCGCTCAATGAAACGTTGGACCGGACCATTTCACGCTATAACCTCGACGGCGATCGGGATGACGCGGCGCAGCGTCTATTGGTCGGTGGCGTCACCGCCGATCCGGACCAGGCACGCGCCATCTCTGGCATGGGACTGCTGCTTGGCCACACCGACGGCCCGCGGGCCAGGGGCATGACCGCGGCCGAGCGGGCCGGTGCCAAGGAAGCAGGCATGGAGATCCTGGCCAGCGAATTCAATTTCCAGGCACCCCAGGGAATCTCGCCCAGCCGCAACGCCGATCTGAGCGGCTCGGCACCTGGCTTCGGCGGCACCCAATCCCAGGTCGAGGGCGCCGGACTGCGGGATATCCGACCGGAGGCCGCCGGCCTGGCGGGCCAGGTGTCTGCACACGGCGATGCCACCCACCAGGCCTGGAGCCCGGGGGCCGTCGATCGCTTTGCGCAGGGGGCGCGCAACGAGGTCGCTGGGTCCGCCGGTCATGCCCAAGGCGCCTTGAGATCGGATAAGCAGTCCAGACTTGGCGCGATCATTGAGCAGCACGCGGCACTCCCCCGCACCGCCGCTCAGGTGGCCCAGAACGAGGCCGGCGGACTGCTCGCCCAGGCGGCGGAGACGGTGGCGCTGGCGGGGGCCGGGGTCGGCGGCGTGGCCAGCCAGACGGTGGCCGGGGCTCAGGCCTTCGCCGGGGCGCTGCGGGACGGTCAAGGCATCGGTGCAGCAGTCCAGGCCGGGCGGGCAGCGGCGGGGAGCGAGGCGGGTTGGACCGGCGCCCGTAACGCGATGGTCGACGCGCGGATGAATCAGATTTCGTCCTACGGATTGAGTCCCGCGCAAGAGGCGCTGTACCGGGCGTCGACCGAAACGGTGATCGCCGGTATGCCGGGCGCCGCCCAACAGGCGGCGCACCAGGCCGTGATCGCGGAGTCCGGCAGCAGCCGGCGGGGCGAGCAGATCGCCGACCTCATCGAGCGGTCGGCGAGCACCAGGGACGACACGGATTTGCGACTCATCGGCGCCTTCAACGAACAGACGCAGCCGCCGGAAAAAAAAAGCCCTGAGTCCGGGCTG
>NZ_CAJAXH010000011.1 GCF_903946935.1 uncultured Thiodictyon sp. | reverse complement strand
TGGCCGTATTACGTCCGCAGTAAGGGGATAACCGAGGAAAACTGCGTTTTTAGCCGAAAATCGCCTCTTTTTTTGCCAAAAAAAGCCATCCAACGGCCTCAGGCGGTGGTGACGGTGGCTAAGTCCGACAGGCTGCTAGGCCAGAGGCGTCCGTTCGACACTGAACAGGGGAGGGTCTAGCGAATGGATGGACCCGACGCGCCCCCCGCAATCGATGACGAAGACCCGACCGACCGCGCAATCTCCGCCCTGGTCGCCTTCCTCGCCAACGCTTCCATGTTCCGGCCGGTGGACCCGCAGAGCGAATCGGAGCGCCGCTTGTGGCGGGCCTGCGAGCTGTGTACCTATCTGGAGCACCGCTTCGATGACCCGCCGGACCCCCGCGCATTGTCGGACGCGGCCATCGCCGATTGGGCGCGGCGCGGGCTGACGCGCGAAGAGCGCCCCGGCGACCCGGCCAGTCTCGGCGACTATCGCGCCTACTGGGTCACCAGCGACGGGCGCACCCTGGGCACCGTGGCGCTGGCGGTTCGGGACCCGGGTTGGGGCCAGTGCAACCTCTGGATCGCGAGCCTCTATCTCTTCCGGGAGGAGCGTCGGGGCGGCTACGGCACCCTGATCGCCGCAACACTGGAGGGCATCGCCCGCCACCTGGGGTTCGGCGCCGTCCGGTTGGACACCGACTGGCTGTGGCAGGGCGCCCTGCGTTTCTATCTCCGGCAGGGGTTCTGGGTTGCCAACTGGAAACGCGGCCTGAGCCTGGTGCGCTACCTCGACGACCCGCCCTATCGGGTGCGGTGCGACGGGGACCGGATGGACTTCATACTCGGCGGCGCACCGGTGGTCACGGCGCGACGGGCGGGCGACACCCTGCTCTGGGAGGAGCACCCGCGCCTCGGGCCGGAGGGGCAGGCGCAGGACGAACCCCGCGCCTCGGTCGCATCGACCTTCGCCCTGTCGCTCGCCGTCGCCGGCTGGCCCTTGATCCGCGGACCCGCGCAGTGGGAGCACCGCTACGGTTGGTCGGACACCGGCATGCCCGAGGGGCTGGCCTACAAGATCGCCGGCTTCGAGGGTTACGCCCGTCACTGCGGGCTGCGCATCGACACGCCGCGGATCCCCGGCTTGGTCTATCCGGAGTGGGGGGACCTCTAATCGGTTGGAGAGGAGCGAACGGCACCGCGGGCGGCCGGTGCGGTTCGTTCCTCACCGCACCCTACGGGAGGCACGCTAGCCAAGAACCCGCAACGAATGGTCTAATCCGCCCGTCACCATCCATGATCGAGCCATGATCGAGGCTGGTGATGCCCATCACCAGCTGCGGCAACTTCGCCCGCAGCGCGGGCTTCGCGGTCTCTTTGGTGGGCGCCGGGACCAGCACCACGGGTGTGATCCGCTGCGATCAGCCGCGCATCCTCGATCTGAGCGCGCGCAATGCCCGCCGGCTGGAGGCCGTGCCGGCATCGCTCATGGACGAGGTGCTGGCGAGGCTGGCACCGCTCTTCACCCCGCGTGGGTCATAGTGACGCACAATAGAGGCATCACCTGACCGGACTGCGACCATGCCTACTGCCCGGCCATCGACCGAATCCGCTCGCATCAACCTGCGCACCAGCCCGGAGGCCAAGGCACTGATCGAGCGCGCCGCGGCGCTGATGGGGACGACCGTCTCCGGCTTGATGGTGCAAAACGCCTACGAGGCCGCCCGCCGCATCGTGGCCGACAACGCGACCCTGGTGCTGTCCCAGCAGGCGTTCGCGGCCTTCGTCGCCGCCGGTGAAGACCCGTCGGAGCCAAATGAGGCACTGTGCGCCTTGATAGCGCGGCGCTGAATGCCTGCCCGGACCAAGTAGCGTTACGCCGTCACGGGCCGATCAGGGCCAGGATCTTTCCTTGCACTTGCGCGAATTCAGCGGCGGATACGCGACCCTTGCGCAGTGCTTTGCGGGCGACCCAATCCAGGCTCTTCACCTGATCGGCGAGCACGGCGCTGGGGCGGTCGCCGGCAATGGGAACCTCGAATGGATACCCTTTGATCTGAGTAGTCATCGGACAACACAGCATCAAGTCGGTCTTGCCGTTGTAGGTCGCCGGGCTGACGACCAGGGCCGGCCGGTGGCCCGCTTGCTCATGACCGGCTTGGGGGTCGAAATGCAGCCACACGATATCGCCGGCGTCCGGCACGTACCGCGGCACGGTCAAAGCGCCTCATGCCCGACTGCCGCACCGAAATCCACCTCGGCGTGCCGATTCTCCTGCGTAATCCCGGACAGCAGCTCTGCCAGGTCATAGGCGTGCGACCGGATGGGCTCGATCAGGATTCGCCCGCCTTCCTCGCGAATCTCCACCTCCTCATCCAGGCTCACACGCGCGGCAGCCATGACCCCGACCGGGATCCGCACGGCCGCGCTGTTGCCCCATTTCTTCACCGTGACTCGCATGGCAGGCCCTCAGGTATCTTCTTTGTAGAGACGATACCCCGAAATCTGCCGGCACTCAATGTCTTCTGGCTCCCACGCTCCTGCGTGGGAGTAAGTGCGGGCGCTCTGCGTCCAGTGCCCAGACCGGACGCGGAGCGCCCGCACGGCATTCCCACGCGGGAGCGTGGGAACGAGAAGGCTGGACGCTGGCGCGTCACCCCTCCCGTCGCAAAAAGGCCCCGAGCACCGGAATCCCCAGGCCCCCGTCCGCCGTCACGAGCCCCCGGCGGCGCAGGTAACGCCGCGTCGCGCGGTCCTGGGCTGCGAGGTCGACCGTCTGGCCGCGGGCCAGTGCCTCCAGCACTGCGAGCGCGGGGGCTGGGGTCGCCTGCACCAGGTTGGTCAGATAGTTATTGGCCTTGTCCAGCACCGCCGGGTCGAGCGCGGCGCAGTCCGCCACTGTGGCCTGGCGGCGGTCGGCGTCGTTCAGGCGCGCGACCAGCAGCGAGCCGTACAACTGGGTGAGATAGGGCTGGCCCAGGGTGCGGGACCAGACCGCCTCGGCCACCGCGGGCGGGATGGCGTCGGGCGGGAAGTCCGGGCTCGGTTGGGTCAGCAGGCCCAGCGTCACCGGCCGGGTCAGCGGGCCGATGGCCAGTTCCCGCAGGTTCACCAGGTGGTCGGCCCACATCGGGTCCAGCTCGTCCACATGGGCCGCCCCGGCGATCAGCACCCGCAGCCGGCGACGGTACTGGATGGTGGCCCGCAGCAGCCCCAGCAATTGCAGCAGCGCCCGCCGGTCGCCGGGGAAGAGTCCCTCCCAGCGCTCGAACTCGTCGATGCACAGGAGTATCCGCCCGACCCCCGACCCGCTCAGATCAAGGCGCTCCAACTGCTCAAACCAGGCGGCCAGCGATTCCATCGGCGGTCCCGGCGGGGCGTCCGGCAGGGTCAGCCGACGCTCGCGCCGCCCCTGTTCCTGGGCCTGCCCGACCAGTGCCTTGACCAGTGACTCGGTGGAGTCGATCGGATGGTTCTGGGTGTCGAAAAAGACCACCAGCGCGTCCGGCAGCTTCAGCGGCAGCATGTTGAGCAGCGAGGTCTTGCCGCAGCGCCGCGGTCCGATCAGGGCGAGCGCCCCCCCCCTGGCCCGGATCGCCCAGGATGGACTCGATCTCCGCCACCAGGGGCTCGCGCCCGCGGAAGACCTCGCGGCCGAACTCCGGCTCCAGCGGCACCAGCGGGCGGAAGGGGTTCGGCACCTCCAGCGCCGCCGCGGACTTGGTCGCGGCGAGCCAGTCCGCGACCAACCGCTGCCAGTCGGGCAGGGCCGCGCGATAGATCGGCGCCTCCAGGTCGCGGCTGCCGAGCAAGGCATTGTCGAGCCCGCGCAGCCGGTCCGCGGCGGCGGTCAACAGCTCCTGGCGCTGGCGGGCGATCAGGGTCAGCTCCGCCGCACGCAGATAGCGCCCGACCTGCTGCAGGGCGGCGAAGGTGCCGTCGGCGCTGGCCGGGTCGGGGAGCCACTCGCCGTTCAGGTCGCGTAGGGCCTGGAAGCGGCGGTCGCGGGCAAGGGTTGCCAGTTCTTCGGCGCGCAGCTGCGCCAGTGCCCGACGGCTGGCGCGGCGCTGACCGGGGGCGATGGCGCAGGCAGCCAGGGCGCGGCGGGCCAGGGCCGGGTCGCGGGCGGCGGTGTCGCGGATGTGCTGGGCCAGGGTCGGCAGCGGGAGATGGCTCAGTTCGTGGTGCAGGACTGGGCTTGCGGCGAGAGTGATGCGGCTGGAATTTCTTTGGATGGCGAAGGCGATGAACTGCCATGGGAACTCTAGCAGGTAGATTGGCAGCCTTAAGGACGCCGCACCGACAGTCAGAAAAAAAGCCACGCCAGCGGCCACGCCGGGAGCTAGGCCGAATTTCACGCCGACGACTGCGCTAACGGCGACGACCGCCCAGACGGCTGTGAGGGGCAAGCGATCGGCAAGGCCATAGGTCACGCCATGGACCACGCCGAAGCCCACGCCGAAGCCCACGCCGAAGCCCGCGACCCTAAGCACGCTGGAGGCCATGTCACCCGGCACGTCGGTGGCTACGCCGATAGCGACGCCGTACGCCACGCCGATAGCCACGCCGTAGGCCACGCCGTAAGTTCCGCTGAAAGCCGCGCTTACGGCCGCGCCGATGGCCACGTACTTAACCACGCGTGAGGCCAAACGCAACCAATCGATCTCGAAGCCTATCGTCGCAAGCACTAGCCCGATCACTGCTGCGATGCTCGGCGCCCCCACCAACAGCAACAGAGCCATTCGGACCATATAGGCCCGCGTCACCGCATCGCCCCGCCACAGCAACCGCCAGCCGGGTGCGCCGGGCTCGATCCCGAGCGCGCGCAGCCGACGATGCAGGCTGATCGGCCGCATAAGTAGCCACCACGCCAGTTCCCAAGTTCTAGGCAGCCGGGCCAGCCGCTCAGCCACCGAGCCCGGTCCCGGCTCCGGCGCCGCACCCGACGCCGGGTCCTGCCCTGGGCCAAACGTGCCCCCCGTCAATCCTTCCGGTTCAGCCATTCGCTCAGCACCCGCGCAAACGGTTGGTGGTCGTCGGTGAGCAGCCCGCGTCGGCACAGGGTGTCATCGCCATCGTCCGCGTCGGTCGCCGTCCCCCCGGCGGCGGCGCGGCGCAGCCGTTGGCGGTCGCGCTCGGCGAGCCCCGGCCACCAGAGTGCGAACTGCTGCGCGGCCTCGTCGCGAAACCGCGCGAGCGCCTGGGCGCGGGGGCCGCCCCCATCCGGGTCCGGCCCGTCCGCGCGGGCATCGAACAGGCGCCGCGCGAGGAGCGTAAGAAAAAACGGGTGCCGGCCGCCCTGGTCCAGCAGCCAGGCCGGGTCGTCCGGCTCAAGCCCCGCCGCGCCGCGGGCGAGCAGGGCCGCCGCGGCACCGGGCTCCAGCAGCCCGATCCGCACCGACTCCAGCATGTTCGCGAAGGGCGAGACGCGCCCCAGGTCGGCGTAGACCTCGGGCAGGGTGCGGCGGGTGGCGAAGACCAGCGACAGCCGGCGCCCGGTCAGCAGGCCCCGCAGCCGCTCCAGAAAGCCCGGCTCGCAGTGCCCGAGGAAGCCCTCGGCCTCGTCGAGCAGCAGGAGCGGCGGCAGTCCGCCGCACGTCTGGCGCTGCGCACTGCACCAGTCGCCGAGCCGGTCCGCGGCGGTGTCGGGGGATTCGGGCACGGCCTGCTCGCCGGCCGCACCCGTCGCGGTCCCGGTCGCCGCCGTCCGGGGGTCCGCCGGCACCGCGGCGACCACCGCGTCCACAAAGGCCTGATGCCCCTGCCGCTCCCGCCCCTGACCGGACAGCAGCCGCACCGCAAACCCCAGTTCCCGCGCCCGCTCGCCCCACGTGTGCAGGAGCGAGGTCTTGCCGATCCGCCACTCCCCGAGCAGCGACACCCCGCGCCCGTCCCAGGCCGCCCGCTCCAGGTCGCGCAGTGCGCCGGTGCGCCCGACGAAGACCGGCGGCAGGGCGATGGCCCAGGGGTCGAAGGGGTGGGGCGGGGGCGCATCGCCGGCTGCCATCGGTGCAGTCGGCCATGTGGGCGTTCGGGCGACCGGCGGGGCTGGGTCGTCCGGGAAGAGCCAAAGGTCGTCGACTTGGATCTGAATTCCTTGGGCTGCCACGAGATCGACGATCCGTTTCACCGTGCCGTCCCTGGGCTGCTGTTCGCCGTCCCGGATCTTGCGGAGATTGCGCGCGTCCAGGCTCGGCCCGGGAAGCTCCTCGGACAGCGACTGCCATCCGTGTCGCACCGTGTAAAGGAAACCCTGGTCGGCTGGCTGTATGCTGGCATGACCGGCGCGCTGGTGGTTGGGGCCATTGTGTATGCCCATTGAGCCGGGTAGGGTCCGCGGTGCGGACCGAATTCAGCGCGCACCTGTTGTCGAACGGCTCGCGTGGTGGAAGCTGTCCGGGCACAAGGCAGGAACGCGCAGGCGCTCGCGGGATTGGGAGAACTCCCCGGTCTATGCGACACCGTGCTCGAACAGTTGAAAACGTTGGAGCAGGTAAACCCACGCGTGGCACGAGGGCGTGAGCAATTTCCGGGTTTAGGTTTACCGACCTGCGCCGGGAACCGGCCGGGACGGTGCGGAACATGCCGGCGAGCCTCCAAGAGTCGACGTGAAGAGCGGGGGATACACGTTGTTACACGCCGATACAGACCGCTACTGCGCTGACAATGCGTCGCTACAGGGTCAGACTAGAATGGAAAGCGTCCACACAGAGGTAACGATCATGAAAACCCGCATACTCATCAGTTCCCTAGTCATGGCCTGCTTGGGACTGCCCGGCACCCTGTCGGCGCAGGCCCCGGTCGCACCCGGTCCTATGACCTTCGCCGAGATGGATAAAAACGGCGATGGGATCGTGACCGGGCCGGAGTTCGCGGCCGCTCAATCCGCCCACATGGCCGCCCGTGCGGCCCAGGGTGCGCCCATGCGTGGTGCTGCCACGGCCCCGATCTTTGCGGACTTCGATCAGAACGGTGATGGCCAATTGACCCCCGCGGAGTTCCAGGCCGGACGCCAGACGCGCATGCAGGGCGGTCCAGGGATGGGGCAAGGTTACGGCCCGGGGCCGGGGCCAAACTCAGGGATGGGGCCCGGGGCTGGCCGCGGCGGTGGTATGGGTGGCGGACCCGGCAGGGGCATGGGCCGCGGCATGCCGGCCTTCGCCGAGTTCGACCTCAACGGCGACGGCACCCTGACCGAGGATGAATTTAATGAAGCGCGGGCCAAGCGCATGGCGGCGCGGGCGGCCCAGGGGTATCCCATGCGCAATGCCGGCAAGGCACCCCCGTTCAGTACCCTCGACGCCGACGGCAATGGTCGCGTGACTCCGGATGAATTCGCCACCGGCCAGGCCGCGCATCGCCAGCAAATGATGACACCGCCCTGAGGCACTGCGCCTCGCCTAAATCCGGCAATTCGTCGCGGCCTGGGGGCCGCTCCTACCCGCGTAGGAGCGGCCCCCAGGCCGCGACGGGTTGCCGCAAGGCCAGATCTAACCGGAGCGATGACCAAGGCCGGTGATGGAGGCGATCGACATCCCGACCACATTGAGCAGCAAGGCGGTGGCCATGGCCGTGTGTACTTCGATCCCGAACGCCAGAAAGACCGGGATCAGAATCAGCGCCCCGCCCAGCCCGGCCATGCTGAATTCGGTGGTCAGGGCAAAGGTCAGCAGGGCGGCGAGTGCGAACGTGGCCACCGTCAGGCACTCGGCGCGGCGCGCCCGGTCGATGCGTCGATCTCGATCATCAGGAAGCGATCACTGCGTCAGTTGCGCTAGTCCGGCAACCCCCACCGGCGCCTCGGGCAACCAGGCAATCAGGGCGCAACGGCGGCCGAGCTGATCGGCGACGCGGCGAATAAAGGGAATCTCCGCCGCACCGCGTTCGCGCAATAGCGGATGCCCGGTGCCGCTGGCGAGCAGACTCTGGTCGATCACCCAGGCGAATGGCTCAATGCCGGCGCGCGCCAGGTCCGCTTGCAGCCGTTCCGCCTCATGCACCGGCGTGGCCTCGGCCAGGGTGACGATGAGCACCCGCGTCAGCGCCGGGTCACGCAGGCGCGGCAGCAGTTGCCGCACGGCCTCCGGCATCTCGCCCTGGGTGCGCGACACCTCCCGATGGTAGGCCTCGGCGGCGTCCAGCAGCAGGATGGTATGCCCGGTGGGGGCGGTGTCGAGCACCACAAAACCCTCCTGGCCGGCATCGACCGCGCGGGCAAAGGCGCGGAAAACCGCGATCTCCTCGGTGCAGGGCGAGCGCAGGTCCTCCTCGAGCATCGCCAGGCCATTGGCGTCCAGGTTGGGCGCTGCCTTGGCCAGCACCTCGGCCTGGTAGGCGGCGACCTCGGCCGCCGGATCGATGCGGCCGACACTCAACCCGGGGACGGACGTGCCAATCGCCTCGGCCACATGGGCCGCCGGATCGGTGGTCGATAGCTGCACCGCATGACCGCGTTGGGCGAGCGCGACGGCGATCGCCGCGGCCACGGTGGTCTTGCCCACCCCACCCTTGCCCATGGTCAGGATGACGCCGCGCCCGGCCTGGGCGAGTTCGTCCACCAGGGCCGACAGCCGAGAGGGCAGGGCGGTGTCATTCTCCAGGGCAGAGCGCAGCGGCGCGGCGCGTTCGGGATCGGCCATCAGACGCAGGGCGTCAAGCCCCACGGTCCCCAGGGCCAGCAGCGGTGTGCTGGTAATCGGCAACCGGGCCAGACCGGCGGGCATCCCGGCCAGCGCCTCGGCGCCGCGCGCCATCATCGCCGTTGCGATGGGGTCATCGGTCGCGGCGACGGCCAGCACACCGTTGAGCGCCAGTTGCAGGTTGCTGACACCCAGCGCCGCCAGCTCCGCGCGGGTGCGCTCGGCCTCGCGCAGGGCGGCGGTGTCCGCCCGGCTGACCAGGACCACGGTGGTTTCCGCCGGGTCGGCCAGCCGGGCAACGGTCGCGGCATAGAGCGCCTTCTGTTTCTCCAGACCGGCAAGCGGACCCAGGCAGGAGGCGCCGCCGGTGGACGAGTCGATGAACTCGCTCCAGGCCGAGGGCAGGGTCAGCAGGCGCAGGGTGTGCCCGGTGGGGGCGGTGTCGAAGATCACATGATCGAACTGCGCCGTCGCGGCGGGCTCACCCAGCAGCTTGGAGAACTCGTCAAAGGCGGCGATCTCCACCGTGCAGGCGCCGGAGAACTGCTCCTCCATGCTGGCGATGGCGGCGGCGGGCAGGATGCCGCGGTAGGGTCCGACCATCCGCTCGCGGTAGTCGTGGGCCGCCGCCTCGGGGTCGATGTTGAGTGCGAAGAGTCCCGGCGCGTCGGGGATGGCCGTCGGGGTCTGGCCCAGCGCCACCCCCAGCACCTCATCCAGATTGGACGCGGGGTCGGTGCTGACGATCAGCACGCGCCGCCCGGCGTCGGCCAGTGCCAGGCCGGTCGCGCAGGAGAGCGAGGTCTTGCCGACACCGCCCTTGCCGGTAAAGAAGAAATGGCGGGTGGCGACCAGTGGGATGGCCATCAGCAGCACCCGCCGCCGGGCTTACAGCAGGCGGTGCTGACCTGGACGGGGAATGGGTCCGCCGCCTGGATCGGAACAGGCGCCAACCCCAATTTCTGCACCAACTGGGCCCGCGACAGATAGGCGCCGGTGGCGACCACCTGCCCATCGACCAGGGTCAGCGGCAGCCGCTCCATGCCGGCATCTATCTCCTTGAGCACCGCCGGATTCGCCGCGAATGCCTGGGGCTCCTGCGACAGGTTGTACCGACTGACCTCAACCCCCTGTCCGGCCAACCATTGCAGGTCGGCATTGAACGCCACCAGGACCGGATCGACCTCCACCCCGCAGATACCAGTGGAGCAACACATGGCGGGATCGTAGATTTCGAGCTTTTTCATGACAATGACCTGTGAAATGGGGCGCGGGGGTTAGTCCGCGAAGAAATTGCTCACGCCAAGGCGCCAAGGACGCCAAGGCTTTTCAGTGCGTTATCAGCGCGACACCAGTCACCCGGAGGGTGATCTGGATAGTGGCTCTATCCGATTGTATTTCTTGGCGAGCTTGGCGCCTTGGCGTGAGCAATTCCCGGATTTAGGATTAAGAGGATGCCGAGCAAACCGGTTGCACGCGGTCGACGGATAGCAACCCCCCGGTTTCATCTTGAAAATCCTTGGCGTGCTTGGCGCCTTGGCGTGATAACCGCTCTTTCCAGCCGTAGGGTCGGCTGCGCGGACCGCTCGTCATTATGTGGCTGTTCGGTCGCCTTCATACCAACCCTTGCTGGCATTGACCATCCGCACCACCAGCAGCATCACCGGCACCTCGATCAGCACGCCGACCACGGTGGCCAGTGCGGCGCCGGACTCGAAGCCGAACAGGCTGATCGCCGCCGCCACCGCGAGCTCAAAGAAGTTGGAGGCCCCGATCAGCGCCGAGGGGCCGGCCACCGAATGCTTTTCGCCAACCAGCCGATTGAGCCCGTAAGCCAACCCGGAATTGAAGAACACCTGGATCAGGATCGGCACCGCCAGGATCGCGATCACCAGCGGTTGCTCGATGATTGCCTTCCCTTGGAAAGCGAATAGCAGTACGAGGGTGGCAAGCAACGCGACGATGGAGGCCTGCCCTAGGATAGTCAGGGTCGCGTCGAACCGCTCCTGTCCCCGCTTGAGCAGCAGCCAGCGCCAGGCCTGGGCCAGTGCCACCGGGATAACGATATAGAGCACCACCGAGGTCAGGAGCGTATCCCAGGGCACAACGATGGCCGAGAGCCCCAGCAGCAGCGCCACGATCGGCGCAAAGGCGACGATCATGATGGTGTCGTTGAGCGCCACCTGAGACAGCGTGAAATAGGGGTCGCCGTCGCATAGCCGGCTCCAGACGAAGACCATGGCCGTACAGGGTGCGGCGGCCAGCAGGATGAGCCCGGCGACATAGCTATCGAGTTGCTCCGCCGGCAGCCAGGGGGCGAAGACCCCGCGGATGAGCAGCCAGGACAGGAGCGCCATGGAGAAGGGCTTGACCGCCCAGTTCACGAACAGGGTAACGCCGATGCCCTTCCAGTGTGAGCGCACCTGATGCAGCGCCCCGAAGTCGATCTTCATCAGCATCGGGATGATCATCACCCAGATGAGGATGCCGACCGGCAGATTGACCTGCGCCACTTCCAATCGTCCGATCGCCTGAAAGACGCCCGGAAACACCTGGCCCAGCCCGATACCGGCCACGATGCAGAGCGCGACCCAGACCGTCAGATAACGCTCAAAGACGCTGAGCCGCTTACCCGCCGCGGCCCGGGCGGTGACGTCGCATTGGGCGGTCATTGGATGCACGCCTCATGGGTACGACGCGCCGCGGTCCGCCGCTCATCGGGCGTCATGGACTCGAACGGCAGGGCGAGGAAGACACGGATGCGTCGCTCCAGCTCATGGTAGGCGACCTCGAAGGCCGCGCGGCGCGCCTCCATCGGCTCAACGTGGGCCGGGTCGTCAATCCCCCAATGGGCAGTCACCGGGTGGCCCGGCCACACCGGGCAGGTCTCGCCCGCGGCACTCCCGCAGACGGTGATGATCAGGTCGAATGCCGGCGCGCCGGGGGCGGCGAATTCGTCCCAGGACTTGCTGCGCGGTTCGGGCATCGGCACGCCATGTTGCTCCAGTGTTTCGAGTGCGACCGGATTCACCCGCCCGGCCGGCCGGCTGCCGGCCGACCAGGCACGCACCCGTCCCGCCCCCAAGTGGTTGAACAGCGCCTCGCCGAGGATCGAGCGGGCCGAGTTGCCGGTGCAGAGCACAAGGACATTGAGCGGGGCAGGGGGTGTCATGGATTGCTCTCGTTCGGACGGCAGCGGTTGAGATCGCCGCCGCAGCAGTTTTCGGTCAGAAAGGCGACCAGGGCATGGATCGCGGTGATCTCGGCGCGGTAGCGGACGAACCGGCCCTCCTGGACCGCGCTCACCAGCCCGGCCTGGGCCAAATTCTTGAGGTGAAAGGACAGCGTCGGCGCCGGCAGGCCGAGTTGCTCACCGATCACACCGGCGGTCAGCCCGATGGGGCCGTTTTGAACCAGCAGGCGAAAGACCGCCAAGCGGCTCTCTTGAGCCAGCGCGGCGAGGGCGGAGACGGCGGTGTTGCTTTCCATGTTTCCAACATTATCGAAGTCTTAGAGGATGCGCAAGCGCGATTTCAAGCTTGCCAGGAAACACCAACGAGGTTAGCCTCTTACCCACCACAGCACAATGACGATGCGCCCATCGGCGTCGTCCTGCGAGACAGTCGTCGGATCCACTGAAACCGGACTGCACCATGACTTGGCAACAGAGAATCCGCAGCGACCCGCTGATCTGTCACGGGCAAGCCTGCATCAGCGGTACGCGCGTGCCGGTGTCCGTCGTCCTTGACAACCTCGCTGCTGGACTGGCTGCGCAGCAGATCATCGACAGCTATCCATCGCTGACCCCGGACGATATCCGCGCGGCGATCGGGTATGCCGCCGAACTGGCGCGTGAACAGGTTGTCGACCTGCCAAAGCGCAATGCGGCATGAGGTTCAAGGTTGATGAAAACCTGCCGCGCGAGGCCACCGAACGGTTGCTGCGCGCTGGTCACGATGCGATGAGCGTGCTGGACCAGCGAATGGGCGGTAGCCCCGATCCGGACCTCTATGCCATCTGCCAACAGGAAGGCCGCGTACTGATGACCTTGGATCTGGACTTCTCCAACATCCGCGCCTATCCGCCGAGCGAATCCGCCGGGATCATCGTGCTGCGCCCGGGCAGACAGGACAAGCCAACCGTCATTCAGGCCATCGACCGGCTGCTGCCGCTGCTCGACCGGCAGTCCCCGGCGGGCGCCTTGTGGCTGGTCGGCAAGGAGCACGTGCGGATTCGCGGTTGACCCCTCAGAAGACCCCGGCCAGTGACCTCGACCTGGCTGGGCGCCGCAGAGCGGTGCTTGCCCCCTAAACAAGCGGTGCGTCAATGAGCGACCACATGGGTAGCAGCCTCGATTCCTTTCTTGAAGAGGAGAAACTGCTTGCGCAATCCGAAGCCATCGCCATCAAGCGTGTCATCGCCTTCCGGCTGGAGCAGGAAATGGCGCAACAGCAGTTGACCAAGACCGACCTGGCGCGGCGCATGGGTGCCAGCCGCAGTGCCCTGGATCGCTTATTGGACCCGGACAATACCTCCGTGACCCTGCTACGCTGGAGAAGGCCGCCAAGGCGTTGGGGCGGCATATCCGCATCGAACTGGCGGTCTGAGGGGGGGCCGCAGGATGCAATGACGAATGACCAGAGTCGGTCACGATTGAGGCGGTTCGCGTGCGGAGCGCATGTTACTCGCACACTCGAAGCTGCAACCAGGGAAAGTATTCGACCCTGGCCCCTTATTTACACTTATGCACCTGTTCTTAAAGATATTTAGGGTCTATGTCATGATTTCAGAACTACCAGTTCCCCCCGTTCCCAGCTGGCTTTCCGTCGTTGCGACACCCTTGGGCGATTTGCCTATCCATGACATGCTGTCCGGTTCCGTTTACTATCCTTCTTGTGAATTCGATGGGCAGCCGATTAAGTTTCTGGCTGGCAATTTTTATAGCTTTGTTTATGTCGATTATGGTGTCGAACGCGATAAGATGGTTGGGCAACTTGACTCTTTTCGTGGATATAATCTGCTGGCTTACCGAAATCTGACGCCACAAGAGCTTACCCCCCATGGTTGGACACCAGTCCAGCCAACACCGGCCGACGGTAATCCGCAATCGCACATGTCGTGGCTTAAAGCGCCCTTTGGGGTTTGGGCCATACTGCAACGAAACAAGGAATATGGTCCGGAGCATGGACCGGAACGGTTCAGCTTGATTTATCTTGGCGGCGACGGAGTGGCTTCGTTCCAGGCGTTGTATCATGGAAATCAAGTCGCCCCTGCGGTGGTGGCCATCATCCAACCGGGACATAGCTTTGGTTGCAATTGGACCAATTTCACAGACGAGAACTTGATCTTCGCGCGCTCGGTCCTGGAAAACCCTGCGGGCGCGCCGGACTACTTGATTTACGGTGGTTGGGGGGATGGTCACTACTACTCGGAGCCATGTTGGCCGCGCTACTATCAAAACGTCCGCCGGCTGAGTGGCAGACTCGGTCTGTGGCAACGACCTGCATGAAATCGGTCTTCAGGAAGGGGAGGAAAGTGGCAAGGGTCAGATACATCGCTCATGCGTAGAACCCACACTGGCCTACTACGTTCAATATGTCTACCCTCCAACCGCAATACTAGCCACATCGCTCCACTGCCCCACTTGATTCATCGTGGAGGCGGTGGATGGCCTTGTCGTGCCAGGCCGCGCCGGGGGCGGGCAGCGGGGTCTGGTCGGTGGTGTTCGACGCGGTGTTGATGATCAGGAAGACGAAATTGTTGCCGTCATTCCGGTCCACCCAGATATCAATGCCCCCGGCCTGGGCTTTGGTCCAGCCTATCAGCCCTTTTAAGGTGTCATTTTGTGTTCGGCCCAGAGCCCGCGAGCAACCTGGCGGTCGAGACATGAGGTTTACCTTTGAACTTGGTGCGTGGTGTAGGCGGCTTCTTCGGCCCGCGCGTGGTCTTGCGTAGTTTGTGCAGATCTACGGATTTCGCCAGAATGAGTAAATAGC
>NZ_CAJAXH010000010.1 GCF_903946935.1 uncultured Thiodictyon sp. | reverse complement strand
GTCTATGCGAAAGGCATCAGGCTCTCAAACAGGTTGATGAAAGATGTCGAAGCGAGATTGAAGCGTAGCCCGACTTTGCCAAAATGGGACATCTTTATCCAGCCGGTTTTCGGGTAACTTCTATAACGGAAATCACCTTAGCCTGGCGACCTGAACCCAGCGGAGTCCGTCCCATGCACGCGATCGAGTTTCAGACCACCGTCCACGACGGTATCCTCCACATCACGGCGGAGCATCAGCGGCAACTCGACGGTCGGGCCGTACGCGTCGTCGTGGTCGATACCCAGGCCGAGGACGCGGGGCAGACAGAGACCCTCTTTGCGCGCCTACGCCGGGTCCGTATCGCCGGACCGGCAGACCTGTCAACGGAGCATGAGGCCTCGATCATCATTCCGGCCGGCCCTGATCGGTCCGCACAGCGGACCCTACCGCAAGGTCGCGATCTGTAGGGTCCGCTATGCGGACCAGCGGGCTTGCAGGCAGCGAGGTGGCTGGGATTATGATCAAGGCCGAGCATGACGCCTATGTGATCCGCAATCAGGATGCTTGAGTCGGTCGTCGTCGATACCCGTGAGCGAAGAGGCATTTGAACCCCTTATCTGCCAGCATTCTACAAGCCGTCCATCTCTCCCACATCACTCAGCACCGCTTCGACAAGGCTCTGCCGCATATAGATGCCGTTCTCGCGCAGTTGCTTGACGAACGGACCTACTTGCTCCACCAGTCCGGCGTTTTTCGCCCTCCGTAGGATACCCAAGGTGCCGATGCGGCGAATGCCGAAACGTTCGGCGACACGTCGTGCCCGCGCGTCGTCAAGCAGCACCGTGCTATCCGGTATGGTCTGCGCCAAAGCAATCGCCTCCGCCTCGCCGCGGTCAACCAGGATCGCCAACGCTTGCCATAGCGGCGTTTCAGGTGCCTTGATTTCCAACCAAGGCAACTGGCTGACCTCATGGGCACCTGGAAGTCCAAGGCCGCGCACTGTCACTTCTTCCCAAACCGCTGGGGGTGCCAATACTTGGCCATACAGCCGTCGCAGTAAATCCAGCTGGCCAATGATCGAAAGTGCAATCAAAGGGCCGCTGTCGGCAACAACCACCGGGCTAGTCATCGCTCAATTCATCGGCAATCTGGTCGTCGTCCAAATTGATGACAGGCACCTGCAACCGACCCAACTCAAACAAGAACCGTACCTTGCCCATATCGCAAAATTCAGCGGCCTTACCGATAGACAGGCGATGCAGTTCAAATAACTTAACGGCCAGCAGAAAGCGCAACTCCGCTGCAAGGGCTTCGGGCGCCTGGCCGGAGGTGAGAAGCAAGTCATCGGCGTAGGGGAGGGTCAATGTTTGCATGGCGGTTTCCATGACGGTGGTGGGACGATTTGAATAGCTAAAGTGCGGCAGGTGCATCGTTGGGGTTCGTTCCTCACTCCAACCTACGGTCCTCATTCTGTCGCCATTGCTGCCGGATTCGCTCGGCAGATTCATGGGCCATCTGCACCAGGACATCGATACGGTAATCGGCCGCGCGATTGAGCTCGCGTTTCACCTCCCAGAGTTCCGCGAGGATTTCATCGGGCGCACCTGTGGTGACCCATTGCGTTCGAATAGCTTCGTCGGGCATCATTTTGCAATCTCCAGCAGTTCTTCGGGTGTTGTCAGCAGCGGCGGAGTGTGACCAAGTGCGCGCAGGGTATCCAACAGCCGGAGCTTTGTATCCGGGCCAACGAGGTGGGCGAAATTCCAGGTAACCAGATAGTGCGCTTGTGCGATCGTTGCAATGGCGATATGGAGCGCGTCCTCCGGCTCGGTGGCGGGAATCGCTCCGGCCTCCATAATCGAAATCGCCAACACCCGTGCAGCAGTCTCGATGGTCAGTACAGGCAGATCTTGAAGCGCCTGAAGGCGCAACATGGCCGCCGACGGATCGCCCCTTGCCGCCTCTTCGATCACCAGGTCTGAAATAGAGATGTCAAAATAGCCTGGCGCCAGCTCCCACCATTCCCGTGTAATTTGCTGGCGGGCTGCCGTAATCAAATCTCGGCTAGGCCGGGAGGTCAGGTAGGAAACGACGGAGGTTTCAAGATAGATCGTTGGTTTCACGATCTGCATGATTCGGTGCTCGTTGTTGAACCTATGCCGTAGGCTAGGCTATCACATCAGGCGCGCGGCGGGACCGACCTTCTGCTTCGCTAGCCCCGTAGCGTCCGCACAAGGGTCCAAGCCGTCCAGTTCGGGCCGCATCGGGGTCACCCCGCGCGCATAGTCCTCAAACGCCGCCGCCGGGAGCGGCCGGCTGAACAGATACCCCTGGCCGATGCCGCACCCCTCGGCGGTGAGAAAATCCGCCTGGATCTCGGTCTCGACCCCTTCGGCGACCACGCGCAAGCCCAGAGTCCGGCCGAGCGCGATCACCGCGCGGGTGAGGGCGCACGCTTTGATGTCCGCCGGCAGCCCGGCAACGCAGGTGCGATCGATCTTGATCTCGCTCACCGCCAACCCGTTGAGGGTGGCCAGGGACGCATAACCGGTGCCGAAGTCGTCCGTGCCGACCGCGATGGCCATGGCTTGCAGGCGCGCAATCGTCGCGGCCGCCAGAGGCGGTGCGCACCACCCAGGCGCTGAGTGGGGCGATGAGCCCGATAGACTCCGCCAAGGGGATGAAGCGCCCCGGTTCGATCAGGCCGGCCACCGGGTGTTGCCAACGGATCAGTGCCTCGCAGCCGACGAGGCGGCCCGTCTTAAGCTCGACTTGGGATTGGTAGTAGAGCACGAACTGCCCGCGGGCCAGCGCCTGGCGCAGGTCGGTTTCCAGCGAGACCAGGGCCAGGGCCTGCGCTGTCATCTCCTCGGCATAGAAGCGAAAGGCGTCACGGCCCTGCCCTTTGGCGCGATACATGGCCGCATCGGCGTTGCGGAATCGACTTGAAGCGATCCAGATCAACGAAGAGCACGGCGACCTTATAGCCCTCGCGGTGCGCTTGGCGCAGCGCCTGCTGCAGGCGGTCGGCGAACAAGAGGCGGTTGGGCAGCCCGGTCAGAGGGTCATGCTCGGCCAGGTGTTCCAGTTGCTGTTCGCGCTCCTGGAGCCGGGCGGTCAGGTGTAGGTACTCGGTGATGTCCGAGAGAATGACCCGGCAGGTCGGCGGGGCCTCCCCGGTCGAGCGTGGCTCCTCCCAGCGAAGCGTCAGGCGCAGCTCCCGCCGGGTGGCCGGCGGGCGTCCCAGGCCGACCTCGATCGATTCCTCCTCGCCCGTCGACAGCACCCGGCCAAGGCTGCCGAGCAGGGTGCGGCTGTCACCGGGGGAAAGCCGCGCCGCCAAGAACAGGCCCTCCCCCTGCACCCGCTCCACTCCCAACAACTGGGCGGCGGTCAGGTTCAGTTGGGTGATCCGACCCTCGCGGGTGAGCGTGGCATAGGCCACCGGGGCGAAGTCGTAGAGGCCCACGTAGCGATCACGGGATTCCTCCAGCGCCTGTTGGGCCGCGCGCAGTTCCCGGTTCTGGAGTTCCAGTTCGATCTGATGGACTTGCAGGTCATGGGCCACGCCCTCGGGGTCGGCGCCGTTGGATGTCTCGCCGCGCAGCCTGTCAAGTCGCTCAGTCAGGATACGGTCGGTCTGGTCGCTGAGGGCGGACATGGTGGGTCCAGGGTGGGATGGTCGGGCGAGGGGATCGACAAGCGTCGGTAGGGAAAAAGAGGTTCGCCAACGCCCCCCGCTCACCCTATCCAAGTTCGGGTGCCCATCGAGCGATTGGTCGTGCCTTCACTGCCCCAGCTTCTTGCCTCTTTGAGAGTCGAAAAAATGCCTAATTCATAGGCGGATAGTGTCGCCGCGTGCCTTATCAAGGCAATGATACGCTCGTCTGTAGTGACATAGACGAAACGGACATTTGGGTTGGTCAGGTTAGGACCGTGGTTATAAGTCGCCAAATATTCCACGTCCTCTTTTGTGACCAGGACGCTGGTCACCTCAAGGAAGTCGGATAGCTTGCAGCGCAGTGCATCGAAGCGCGGGTCGGCAAAGACCACATCTTGGGCTTGGTTGTATTCCTGTGCGGAAAGTTCACCCCAGAAGCGGGTATAGGCGCACCGCCCCTCCCACATGACTTCATACGGCATTTTTTCCTCTTTGGGTCGATGATCGGCAGCACCGCCGGGACGCACGCCCGGCGAGCGTATTTTTTTTAATTACATCCTAATAGGGTGAGTTCACGACCACATACTGGACGCTGGTGCCGGAATAGCGCGGCTGATACCAGGTTGAGCCACACCGCTGGTAGGTGACGCCACCGGACTGGACCATCGAGCAGGAGGGCGGCAGGGAATAGACGATCGAGCCGATCACGGCCGCCGCCCCCACCACCGCCAAGCCAGTGCCGACCGGGTGATTCCAGCCGTTGTTGTAGCCGCCGTTGTAGCCGCGGACATTGACGTTGGCATTGCGATTGACGTTGACGTTGGCCGTGCGATTGACGTTGACGTTCGCATTGCGATTGACGTTGGTATTGCGATTGACGTTGGCGCCCCGGTTCACGTTGCCGCCGCCGTGGTGTACCGAGGTTCTGGCCCCGCCGCCACCCCGGCCGCCGCCGTTACCGCCGCGTGCCGCGGCATCCCAGGTCATCAGGGTAGCCCCGAGACAGAGGGCGCCGGCGGCGGCCAGAACGAGGGTTGGTCTGGTTAGGAGTGTCATGTTGCGTCTCCTTAGTGCGTCGCCGCTGGTGTGGTGGTAGAGGGGGTGGCTGCGGCGTCGTCCGGGGTCTTCGCGTCTTGGCTCTCGTCCCCGGCCGCCGCTTGGTCGACAATGGCAATGGGGTGATCGTCTTTGCCCGGGGTGAAGGTAAAGACCGCGTCAGCGGGCTTGGCCTGCGTGTCCCAGCTCAGGTTGGCCGCGTACTGCGGCAGTCCTTCCTCGTCCTTGGTGGTGATGACATAACGCAGCGGCAGGGGTGCGGCGCCTTGGGCAATCCAGATCTCCCAATCGATATCGGTCTGACGGAAGGCATAGTGGTCTGCAACCTGTCCGCCAATCTTGCTGGTGCCGACAACCATGGCCTCTTGAACGTCCGCGGTCGCGTCCGCCTCCCCGCCCCACAGGAACAGGTCCACCAACGGGAATTCGATACCGTACTTGGCCTCGGCCTCCTGCAATAGCGCACCAATGGTGGGCGGGGCCGCGACCGTGACGTAATACCCGGTGCCGGGTGTCAGCAAGGTAAAGTGCTTGCCGTCATAGAAGATTTCACGCGCCTTTTGATCCGTCACGACATCGGCGCGCAGATGGTCTGGCTTGCGGACCTGGAGGTCGACCGTTTTCAGCAGCTGGATCTTTTGGCCGGAGTCCAGGACATCCTCGGTGGAATCGGTCGCCTCGACGCTGAAACTGGTGAGCCCGCGCAGATACCCACCCATGCGCGTGAGCGCCTGCATGGCCGCGGGATCGATGGCGTGGGTCGGCGCCGCGGCGGCCGGCGGTGGTTCCTGTGCTGCCACAGTACCCGCCAGCGCGAGGCCGGCAAGTACCGCTGCGGTGAGAGCGTTCGGTTTGACTATCATGACCTGGGGCCTCGTTTGGTTGAAATCAGGGTGTCGGTCAGAGCCGGCGCCATCAGGGTTGCGGCAGGTCCGGTTTGAGGTGCGGCATCCCGCCATCGTCGATGTCGAAATCCGGGTCGAACAGGGTCTGGCCCTGGGCGCCCAGGTAGTCGGGCTGGGCCTTCAGCCACTCGCTCGGTTTCTGCTGCTTGGCATAGGCGATGAGTCGGCCCTCAAGGTCCGCAACGACCTCCGGGTGCTGCTCGGCGACGTTGGTCTGCTCGCCCGGGTCGGCGCTCAGGTCGAACAACTCGGTCTTGCCCGGCAGGAGGGCGATCTTCACCAGCTTCCACTGGCCCTTGATGACCGCGCCGCGGAAGGCCTCGACGTTGACCAGGATGTCGTCGTGCGGCGACGCCTGACCGGTGGCGACGGTGGCCCAGATATCCTTGCCGTCGAGCGGCTTGGCGGCCGGGTTGGCGGGTGCGTCGGCCAGGGCCATGGCGGTGGGCATGATGTCGACCAGGTGCAGCGGCTCCTCGACCACCCGCGGCGGCAGGCGGGCCGGCCAGTTGAAGATGGTCGGAACCCGCACCCCGCCTTCGTGCAGGCTGCCCTTGCCGCCGCGCAATGCCCCGTTGCTGGCCGGCAGCACGTCCTGGGTGACGCCGCTCGCGGCGCGCTCCTCCGGGGAGTGGGCGCCGCTGGCCACCACCGCGCTGCGGGGTCCGCCGTTATCGCTGGAGAAGATGATCAGGGTGTTGTCGCGCATCCCGCGCTCATCCAGGGCCTTGACGATCCGCCCGACCTGAGTGTCGAGTGAGCTGATCATGGCCGCATAGGTGCGCCGCGTCGGGTCCGCAATGCTGTCGGCATAGCGGTCCTCGCCAGCCTTCGGGGCCTGATAGGGTGCGTGCGGGGCGAGCGAGGCAAAATACAGGAAGAACGGCTGATCCTTGGGCTGACGCTCGATGATCTTGACCGCCTCATTGCCGATCAGGTCCAGGTAATAGCCCTCCTCGTCGATGAATACGCCGTCGCGTTGCCAGTCGAGTACGCCGGCGCGTTTGTGGGTGAAGTAGTCGACCTCGCCGACCGTATTGCCATAGAAATGATCGAAGCCGCGATTCTGCGGCCAGAATCTCCGGTCGGCATGGCCCAGGTGCCACTTGCCGACCATATAGGTGGCATAGCCCGCGTCTTTCAGCGCTTGCGGCAGGGTCCGTTCGTCGGTCGGCAGACCATAGCGGTGGTTGGGAAAGATCACCAGGGTCTGGAGACCCTGGCGCATCGGATAGCGTCCGGTCATCAGGGCCGCGCGCGCCGGGGTGCAGACCGGCATGCCGTGGAAGTTCTCCAGCCGCACGCCGCCGTTGGCCAGTTCGTCGATGTTCGGGGTGCGGATGTCGCTGCCGCGATAGCCAAGGTCGGCGTTGCCCAGGTCATCGGCCAGGATGACGATGATATTGGGCTTGGTCGCAGCGGGGGGCGCCAGATCGGGCGGGGCGGCCTGACTGACCGCCGCGGCGCTCAGGCCGAGGCAGACGAGTGATAAGAGGGCAAGGGTACGCGGTGTCATCTAGGGGGCACTCCGGTCATCCAATGGGGCGGGGAGGTCTTCGTCGCTCTGTTATTTCACGGCCTTTTTCGCGGTGTCCTTGGCCGCGCCGGGCGCCTGTTTGACCGCCCCCTTGTCCACGCCGCCGGCCGCGCGCTTGGCGGTGTCCTTGGCGGCCTCGGCGGGCGAGCAGCGCCCGCCGACCCCGACGGTGGCCTTGGCCGCCGCGCTCTTGGCGGCCTTCTGCGCGGTACAATCGGGGTCCAACACACCGGCGCTGCCGGACGCGGCGGCGCCGATCAGGGTCAACATCAGGGCAGTGGTCGAGGCGCGCTTCAGGATGGTCATCGCAAGATTCTCGCTTCTTATTTGTCAGGGCGTTGTTGGTTGGGAGGTATTGGCAGCGCGGGCCGAGACCCGCCGACGCCAGTGCAGATAGGGAATCGATATCAGGGCCGAGGTGAGTATGTACACGGTGACAATGACGGCGGTCCTGGGTCCAGGCATGGCGGAGGCAACCAGCACCGCGATCCCCAGATGACGGGTGGAGCAGGCAATGGCCAGCGCGGTGCGATCATCCTCCGCGGGGCCGCCGAGCCAATGCCCGATGGCCAGCGCCAGCGTGATCAGGGCCGCCAGTGTGAGTACCCCGCCCCAGCGGGCCTCGAGTAGCAGGTCCCAGTGCAGCCCCATCAGCACCAGCGCGCTCAGGGTCAGCACCACCCCGGCGGCGCCGATCAGCCAGCCCGCGGCACGTTGGGCAAAGGCCGGAAACAGGCCGCGGATCAGCATCCCGGCGGCGAGCGGCAGAAAAAAGGACTTGGTGAGCACCCAGGCAACCCGCGCCGGCGCCAGGTTCGGCGGGTTGTCGAACTGCGGGGCGAGCAGCCAGAGCCAGGCAGGGACCAGCGCGATGGCGAGCACCGAGGAGGTCACCACCAGGCTGAAGGTGAAGGCGCCGTCGCCGATGCGCATCAGTTTGCGCGGCAAGAGTGGAGCCCCGGCCGAGACCGCCAGCACCAGCAGTCCGATCTCCACCGCGGGCGGCAGGGTCAGCACTTTCACCAGGGCGAAGGCCGCCAGCGGCACCAGCACATACATCGCCAGCAGCGAGCGCAGCAATAACCCGGGCCGCCGCCACAGATAGATGAGGTCTCCGCGGGTCGAGTCCATACCGATCGCCAGGATGATGATCCCGACGGCGGCCTTGAGCAACAACAGGAGTGTGGCGGTCATGGCGGCCTACTTCCCGAACTGACAAACAAGCTTCAGCCAGATGTAATCGCCCGTCAGGCGCTTGCTCACGTCCAATTCCGGCAGCCAACGCAGCTCCGCAACCAAGGTCTTGGTGCCACGCGGCAGGACGTAGCTGAGCACCGGGCCGACACCGGCGGTGCGCCCCTGGAAACCGCCCAGGCGCGCACCAGCGCCGCTGTCGGGCGTCACCTGCTCCAGGTAGAAGGCCTGCGCACCGATACCGAGAAAGCCCGGTCCAACGGGCAGCAATTGCTGGATACTGGCGTCCAGGTGCAGGGTGGAGCCACTGTGATAGCGGGTGGCGGGGTTCTCGGTGTTCATGCCGAGCCCCAGATAGAGCGCGGCATTGAGGCCGCTCTTGTCATTGCCGTAGGAGACGCCCAGCGTGGGGTCGAAGGTCCAGTAGTTCAGTCCCGGGTTGGCCAGCCGGCCCTGCTGGTACTGGCCGGTGGGCGCATAGACCGGGAGCGTGGCGCTGACCTGCCAGAAGCCGGTCTGCCAGGCCAGCATGGCGGGGATCAGCGTCAGGTCCCCGAACCCGGCGGCCCGGTCGCGGCGCCGCACGGTGCCGAGCGGGGTGTCGAGTTGGGCGGTGACGCTGGCCCACACATAGGGGACATAGGCGCCGAGGCTGTAGTGGGCGCCGAACGGGGTCTGCGTCAGGGTGTATAGACCGCCGAGCATGACTGCGTCGCTGCTGGCCCTGAGACCCGCGGTCAGGGTCCCCGCGATGGGGATCGCCCGGGAGGCGGAGGCCGACCCTTCATAATGCAGAACAATCGGTTCCACCACCCAGCCGGGCTTGGTCGGCGGCCGGTCGATCAGCGTCGCCATGCCGCCCGGCAGATAATGGCCGACCCCGCCCTCCGCGGCGAGCGCCAGCCCCGGGCCTCCCAGGGTGAGTGCCAGGGCCAAGGGCCAGGCCGGCGCGCCCGGCAGATGGTTTGTCAGTTGCATGGTGTTTCGCCCCGGTCGAGTTGATCTGCTGCATTCTCAGCAACCGCGATTGGATGCCCTCGCCCTGACCTCCCCGATCAAAGGCAAGGTACATCTCCAGCCAACTGTCCCCTTCATCCGAAGGAGATACCGTCGGCGTCAGCGGCTGCCGCTCGCGGGTTGACTCAGGGCCTCCAGTGCGTTCTCCACCGTGAAACTGCCTGGCTTCTGGCGGGGCGGGAACTCCTTGAAGGAGGCGAGGAAGCTGCCGACGATCCGTTGCGACGGAATGGCATAGAAGGAGTGGCGGTACCACCAGTCGTTATAGCCCATCCCCTCCTGGCCGCGCTCGCCCGGGTCGGAGCGCAGGTCGAAGAAGAGCGGGGCGCGCAGGGTCTCGAAGGGCCGGCGCCAGACGTCCATCCCGGTGGCGTTCTGCACCATGAAGTGCATCTTCAGATGTTCGTAGCGCACCGCCAACAGGTCGCCGTCGTCGCTGAAATAGAAGAACTCGTGGCGCGCACCTGGACCCTTGCCGGTGAGCAGAGGGGTCTGGTCATAGCCGTCGAGGTGGACCTTGAAGGTCTTGGCGCCGGCCTGATAGCCGGTCAGGAGTGTGTCCTTCACCCCAGGCGCGCCCGCCGCGGCCAGTAGCGTCGGCAGCCAGTCCTCCCCGGCAACGATGTCGTTGACGACGGTCCCGGGCTTCACGGCGCCGGGCCAGCGGATCATAGCCGGCACCCGCCAGCCGCCCTCCCAGTTGGTGTTCTTCTCGCCGCGGAAGGGGGTGGCGCCGGCATCGGGCCACAGGCAGACCATCGGGCCGTTGTCGCTGGTATAGAGGAGGATGGTGTGGTCGGCCAGTCCGCTCTTGTCCAGATAGTCGAGCAAGCGGCCGATCTGGGCGTCGTGCTCGATCATGCCATCGGCATATTCACCGAGGCCGGATGTGCGGTGCTCGGCCATGACGTGGGTGAAGTTGTGCATCCGGGTCGTGTTGAACCAGACGAAGAAGGGCGTACCGGCCTGCTGGGCCCGGGTCATGAATCCTTCGGCCGCGTCCAGGACCTCAGTGTCGACCGTCTCCATGCGCTTTTTGGTCAGCGGCCCGGTGTCCTCGATGCGTTGGGTCCCGTCGGGGTTGGCCCAGGAATGGAGCACACCGCGCGGACCGAACTTTTCCCGGAAGGCGGGGTTCTTCGGGTAGTCCTCGTTCTCGGGTTCCTCCTCGGCGTTGAGGTGATAGAGGTTGCCGAAGAACTCGTCGAAGCCGTGGACCGTGGGCAGGAACTCGTCGCGGTCGCCCAGGTGATTCTTGCCGAACTGACCGGTGGCATAGCCCAAGGGCTTGAGCAGTTCGGCGATGGTCGGGTCCTCCTTTTGCAGGCCCTGAGGCGCGCCGGGGAGACCGACCTTGGACAGCCCGGTGCGGAAGGGGTTTTGACCGGTGATCAAGGCCGAGCGCCCGGCGGTACAGCTTTGCTGGCCGTAATAGTCGGTGAAGATCGCACCTTCCTTGGCGATGCGATCGATGTTGGGCGTGCGGTAGCCCACGACGCCGTTGGCGTAGGCGCTCACATTCTGGATGCCGACGTCGTCGCCGAAGACGACCAGGATGTTGGGCTTAGCTGCCGCTGCCGCCGCAGGCGTCGCCGCGGGCGCGTTCTGCGCCGCCGCTGTTGCCGCCAGGCCGGGCAGGTGGATCAGCAGCGCCGCGGCGGCGAGCAGACCGAGCAGGGATCGCTTCATTGGCAGGACTCCGGGTTAGATCGTTGGGGACAAAAAACCTGACGGCAAAGCTAGGGCAAGCCTCGCCCGGGGTCTATGCACTTTCCGCAATCGGGTGGAAAACTCCGGGTGGCCACCGCTGATGGGTTGGGATTGGTCGACCTTGTCCCCTGCCCCATAAGGCCGGACCGATGAGGCAGCGGCACCGCGGTGAGTGCTGGTAGAATCCGCTGGAAAACTTTAGGGCAAATGCCGCCCGGGGTCGATGCACTTTCCGCAACTGGGGGGAAGGGTTGGAAACGCCGAGACAGACAACCGTGGCCGGCCCGCTGGCCCATCCACCCCGCGCCTTTGTCGCCGTGCAGGACATCGACGACCCCTGCGTGTGGGAGAGCGCCTCGCACCCCTGGGAAGTGCTTGCCTCACCCTGTGCACCGGCGGCCCCTTTCGCAACCGCAAACAGGCCCTCGTGACCCCCAACTGGTTGCTCTATCGGGAGTCCTTCCTCGGCGGCCTGAGCGTCCAAGGCCTGAGTCCGCCCGGGATGTTGGGCTTTACGGTGCCCATTCGCCTGGGTGGGCACTCGCACTATTGGGGGGCGACGCTGCCCGAGCAGGGGATTCCCGCGACCTTACCCGATGCGCTGGATGCCCGGATGGATGCCGGGCAGGATCATCTGATCGCCCTGATGCGCCTGGACTGGCTGCGCTCGCAGGTCGATCCGCTGACTGCGCTGGCCATGGAGCGCTGTGCGGGGGCGCGGTTGCTGCCGGCCACACCGCGGGGCCGGCGCATCCTCGGGGCCTGGTTGCGGCGTCTGTTGAATCGCCTCCACGCCGATCCCCGTGTCATGGGCTATCCCGCCGCCGTGGCTGCCCTGGAATCCGAGCTGCTGGAGGCCCTGTTGCGCACCCTGTGCCTAGCCGCACCCAGGTCGTTGCTGGATGGGGCAACGCGGCGCCGACGCGGCTTCGATCTGGCCATCGACCATGTGCGTGCCGCGGACCTGGCCGGCTTGAGTGTCGCCGCCTTGTGCGCCCAGGTCGAGATTAGCCAGCGCACCCTGGAGTATGCCTTTCGCGAGCGACTGGGGACCTCACCCATGGAGTTCATCCGTCGACTGCGGCTCCACGCCGCGCGCCGCGCCCTGCTGGCGACGCCGCGCGGGGGCGCGACCGTGGCGCAGATCGCCATGACCTTCGGCTTCTACCAGCTTGGTCGTTTCTCCGCCGACTACCGGTCGCTATTCGGTGAGTTGCCCTCCGCCACCCTGGCCCGGCAGGGCGTCTATACCGGGGCGAACCTGCTCGGCTGAATGTCGGCAGCGCGCGGCATCTGCGCCTTGTCCGTGCGAATCGCTATAACAGGTTGCGCAACGACCTATTAATAAAACATGGGGTTATCCACGCGCCCGCCGATCAACCGAGTGGCGCTGCTTGGATAGACATGCATTTTTCCGATACGAATACTCTTGATTTTTATCCGATCGGCGATGACGTTCGAGACGCCACAATAAGAAAAGGTCGCGAGCGTACGCTCACCGCGCGCAACGACCAGCGGCGTCATCAGCATGGCATGCCCCATCGTCTGTTGTTCACTAAACCCACAAACCTCCTGTAACACACCCGTCTTAGTGACTATTTTCAAGTTTCCCGGGCTGATCCGAAGCTTATGCCGCGATTGATTATCTATCGCTATGTAGGTGTGTTGACGCTCGAAAGTGAGATGGATTGTAATGCCATTGCTCACATACTTGAGTTCGCCTAATTTTTCCGCATGGGCATAGCCGCCGCCCATGAGGAAAAATACAAAAATGAGTCTTGCTACTGCTTTGCATGTCTCTTGCATTCTATTCACCCGGGCGATTCAATCATGGCCGCACATAGGCATTAGCCTATCACAGATGTTCTCCCATGAGAACACCCCGCGACCTGCTTCACTTACTCTATCAGACCCACCGACCGCCTTGGGCAATCATAGACCCCAGCCCCATGGATCGAGGATCGATACCCCGGAGGGCTCGAAATCGCGGACATTCCGGGTCACGACCGTCATGCCATGCACGAGTGCAGTGGCCGCAATGAAAGAATCGCGCAGTGGACGGGGGGCCGGAACATGGAGCCGTGCGCAACTGCGGGCCACTGCGGTATCCACAGGGAGGACGCGGCCGGCAAAGGCGGGATGCGAAACCGACTTCGCGGCCTCACCGATGATCTCGATGTTCCGAATGACCGCGTCCTGCGTCTTATTGTCCAGCAGGAATTCCTCGTATGACATCGCACCGACGTACCCGGCGATCCGGTCAATGGCCTCCCGGATGTCAGCCAAACGCTCCGGGCCCCCTCTACTGGACATACAAGATGTCCTCGGCAATCGCCTTTGCTACCTCGCGGCGGCGTATCGAGTGAACGCCGGCCGGAGTCAGTAGATCCACCTTGCGCCCAAACACCCGCTCCAAGTCCTCGACCAGATCGACGAAACGCAGCCCAATCGGACCATCGAACTCCACCACTAGGTCGATATCGCTGGCCTCGGTTGCCTGCCCTCTGGCGAAGGAACCGAACAGGCCGATCCTACGGACACCAAATTCCTGCGCAAGTCGGAATTTTTTGCTCGCGCAGCACAGCGACAACAGCGTCTCGCGTCAACATTGTTGGGATAGGAACCTCAACCAGCCGATCCGGATAGAGGCTGATCCTAGGCGCGTTGAGCGCGACAGGCAAGCGGGTTGGTGGCTGGGGCGGATCGTTCGCCACGCGGAGATGGAACCGCAGACGCGAACGTGGAGACCAAAAAAAGCCCCGCCAAGGCGGGGCTTTCCATCACCAAACCGGTGACGCCAGGCGACTTACATCATGCCGCCCATGCCACCCATCCCACCCATGTCGCCACCGCCAGGCATGGCCGGGCCGTCGTTCTTCGGCTCGTCGGCCACCATGGCCTCGGTGGTGATCATCAGGCCGGCCACGGAGGCGGCGTTCTGCAGGGCGTAACGGCGGGTCACCTTGGTGGGGTCCAGGATGCCCATGGCGACCATGTCGCCATACTCGCCGTTGGCGGCGTTGTAGCCGTAGTTGCCGGTGCCCTCGGCGACCTTCTGCAGGACCACGGACGGCTCGTCACCGGCGTTGGCGACGATCTGACGCAGCGGCTCTTCCATGGAGCGGCGGGCGATGGTAATGCCGACGTCCTGGTCGTGGTTGGCACCCTTCAGATCCTTGATGGCCTTGAGCGCGCGCACCAGGGCGACACCGCCGCCGGGGACGATGCCTTCCTCAACCGCGGCACGGGTGGCGTGCAGGGCGTCTTCGACGCGCGCCTTCTTCTCCTTCATTTCCATCTCGGTGGCAGCGCCAACCTTGATGACGGCCACGCCGCCGGCCAGCTTGGCCAGACGCTCTTGGAGTTTCTCCTTGTCATAGTCGGAGCTGGTCTCTTCGACCTGGCTGCGGATCTGCTCGCAGCGCGCCTTGATGTCGGCCTCGGAGCCGGCGCCGTCGATGATGGTGGTGTTTTCCTTGCCCACCTGGATGCGCTTGGCGGTGCCCAGCTCGGCCAGCGTGGCCTTCTCCAGCGACAGGCCAACCTCTTCGGCGATGACGGTAGCGCCGGTGAGCACCGCGATGTCCTGCAGCATGGCCTTGCGACGGTCACCAAAGCCCGGGGCCTTGACCGCAACAACCTTGATGATGCCGCGGATGGTGTTGACCACCAGCGTGGCCAGGGCCTCGCCTTCCACGTCTTCGGCAACGATCAACAGCGGCTTGCCGGACTTGGCAACCGCTTCCAGCACCGGCAACAGCTCGCGGATGTTGGAGATCTTCTTGTCGTGCAGCAGGACGTAGGGCGCCTCCAGATCCGCGCTCTGGCCCTGCTGGTTGTTGATGAAGTAGGGGGAGAGGTAGCCGCGGTCGAACTGC
>NZ_CAJAXH010000009.1 GCF_903946935.1 uncultured Thiodictyon sp. | reverse complement strand
CTCGTTCATGGTAGCGACCGGTGTCCAAAGATCCGACGCCCATGATCGCAGGAAGACCTCGGTTTTTCAACTGAGTGGCCGCCGCTATACATAGATCGCCGGAGCTAACATGAGTAACTTCTTAGTGAACCGTTCCTTAACCAACCCTTTCAAAACTGCACGGGCTCAGATTAATCAGCGTTTGCTCCAACCTTGGAACCAATGGCAGAGGATACGACAGTTCGTTTGACCGGGCGTCGAGCACCACCAGCGAGAGCGGCAGTGTTGCCGGGTTCTGCTGATACGGAAGGTTCTTGTCAGCGGTCAGAAAGCAATCGAACTGCCCGGCCGCCAGCGCCAACAATTTTCCATTCGTGATGCCGCCCCAACCCATCTCAACCACCGTCTTGACCGAATGGTTTGGCAGGTAACCCCGCAGGCGCCGGGGCAGCGACTCGTCAAGCAGCAGCCGCATTGACGAACAACCGTGCCCGGGCGTCCTCCAACACCGCGATGGCCGTCTGCCGACTCACGGAGGGAAAATCCTCAAGAAACTCATCCAGCGAGGATGTGCCTTCAAGGTAGTCAAAGAGGTTTTGCACGGGAACACGCGTCCCCGTGAAGCACAGGGCTCCGCTCATCACATCAGGATCACGGGTGATCAGGGTGTTTTCCATCGGGACCTCCAATTGACGCAGGACGGTCGGATACGGGTGAGGTAGATGTTGGCATGGCGCCGACCGGCAGCGCCCGCCAGGGCAGGCTAACCCGACAGTCGCCGCGTCGCAACCTTCGATCAGCCTTGGGGACGGGGTGCATGCCCCGCGCCGCTGGTCAGACGTTCCTGGACCAGCCGCACGGGATACCCTAGGTCAGTATGACGTAAAATATCACTGCTTATCTTGGCGCTTCCCCATGCCCACCATCGCTGCACCGACCCAATCCACCGGCATCAACCTACGCTCTAGCCCTGAGGCCAAGGCCATGATCTCGCGTGCCGCGGCGCTGATGGGAACCGCCGTGTCTGGCTTCGTGCTGCAAAACGCCGACGAGGCCGCCCGGTGCATAGGCCCCGACAACGACAACCTGGTGCTGTCCCAAGCGACCTTCGACGCCTTCATCGCGGCCTGCGAGGACCCGTCCGAGCCCAACGAGGCGCTGCGCGCCTTGATGGCGCGGCGTTGAATGCCCGCGCGGATCGAACTGCTGACCAGGCAACACCAGCGCGCAGGGTTCGATGGTGGACCACCGCGAACAGAGCAAGGGACTCGGGCAAGACCTGCTCGCCTTCGCGCTGCATCTCGCACTGGATTTTTCCAACCACGTCGGGATCTATGCCGTGATCGTCGATGCCAAGCACGAACGGGCGGCGACCTTCTATCGGGGACTGGGATTCGAGGCGATGCCGGAGCATCCGTTGCGGCTGTTCTTGCCGTTGTCGCGGCTTGCAAAGACGCAGTGGTAAACGTCCTGCACCCATTCCCAGGCATTGCCCGCGACCTCATGGAGCCCCCAGGGGTTGGGCGGGAGGCTGCCGACCGGGACCGTCGTTTTACGGAAGGTGCCGGTCTTGGACGTGCAGCCGGAGGGTGGGTAGTTCAGTTCCCGTAATAGTTGGCCTGATCCGTCGTGATGCAGTCACCGCTCCAGAACGGGGTTTGCTTACCGGCCCGGGCGGCGTATTCCCATTCTGACTCGCTGGGCAGTCGATGGCGTGGACCCTCGTTGGGAAACCGATCCAGCTCGTCCTCAGGCGAGCCCATCTGAAAGGTCCCGCCGGGCAACGCGATCATGGCAGGGCCTGGGCTGCCGTCCTTGAGCCGGTCGCGAAAGACCTCGGGGGGCAATGCCAACGGGGTGCGGCCGACGGTTTCGCCGTGGGCGTGACGACGGTCCGGGCGATCTCGTCGATCAGTGTTGCTGTCGGCTGGCGCGACTCAGGTTCTCGTTTGAAGTACTGGAGCGCGATTTCGATCTCGGTGCGCACAAAATCGCCGTCTGCCCTTGGTCGGGGGTCTTCGAGCCAGCCCCGGCCGATGACGACCAGCACCAGATGAGACCCGCGAATCTCCGTATCCAAGACGTGGCGAAAATCTTCCCCGAGTGGGATCTTGTCCACGTCGAGAAAGACCTAGCCATTGGGGAAGTCGGCCCCCAGCCGCCAAAAGATGTGCCAATGCGAGGTTTGCGATCCTTGGAACCGCAATTCTATACCGGACCGCCCCGGGTTGGGGCAAGGAAAACTCAGCCCACCGCCGGCTGACTGGCGTGGATAAAATCGGCTCACCTTGCCTCGGTTGCGTTTCCCCGACCAGCCGGTAAACTCCACGCATGTACTCAATCAGCGGTGTAGCCAGGATGGAGCGCTAGCGGAATCCGGGTGCGGCCTCGCGGGCAACCAAAAGATCCGTGGCTTACCGGAGAAACCTGGATTCCGCCGCGCTGCATCCAGGCTACGGGAAACCCCTTCCGCCTGATACTTTCAGTCCCAGCCGTGCCGCCCTAAAGCCACGCCACCGTCGCCGCCGCACCCGACACGAGGTACCGATCACATGAGTCTAATCACGGCCAAGGTCTTATTGAAAAATCCTCGCAAGGGGGACTTGCAACCCGTTGAAGTGGACCTGATCGTCATTGCGAATACCAGAACCATCGATGTCAATCCCGGCAGCCCGAACATCGCCACCTCGATTGTGAAATTGACCGCGCCGGCTGCGCGAGCCTGACCTGCACAGCGTGGCCAGTGAGATGACGACCTACTTGAACTATTTTCTTCGACTCGGAATCCTGAGAAGTCCTTGGTCCTATTGGTATCGCGGCCAGAAACTCGTCGCGTTGGCAGGGATGGGGCTTGGCATGGCGATCACGGCAGTCTTTATCATGCTGACCGCGGGCGTTGGACTTTTCCCGTTGGCGCTGGCACTGGCACTCGACCATGTCATTCTTTTATTGCCCCTCTTCTACCTCATACTCAGGTGGTCACTGCCCAGCTACCTGCCGGTCTCATTTGCCGATTGGTTCGTACTGAAGCAGTTCTTGTGGATCGCCGTCCCCGGAATCCTGACGGTCAGAATCGCGACCCTCGGCGTGGCATCAATGGTCGGCGGCAAGGCCGCGCGACCGGTCCCAGGACAGCAATCGAAGCGATAAAGAGGCGTCGCCCGCAGCCACCGCGACGCGGATGCGGGCTAACGGCCATGGCGCCCGCACCACCCCGAAAGATGAAAGTGGCGGGCGCCTTGGCCGTTCCCCCACCCCGCCCTCCCCCAATCGGGGAGGGAAACTTGGACCCCGCTCCCGGCGCGACTTTCACGGTACGCCGGGGTGCGCCCCGGGTCAGCGCTTTGGGCGACGCGCCCGGCCAGCCTCTTGGCCCAGGAGCCGGTCGAGTCCGCGGATCAGCGGCGCGACCTGCGCGGGCGGCTCGAATGCATCCAGGAAGTTCTTGAGATAGAGACCCAGCTCGGTGTCGCCGGCCATCCGCAACCGGCGCTGGAAGAACAGTGTATCGGCGTCCTCGCGGCGGGCGGCGAGCAGGAGAAATTCGTGCAGACCGCCCGAGATGGCGGCATCCGCCGCGGCCCCTTCGCCGCACCCGCGAATCCGCCCGTCACGCAGGCCCAGCCGGTAGCGGATACCCAGGTCATTGATTTCAATGCCGACCGTCCGTCCCTTCAGGAAATCCAGCTCGCCCTCGGCGAGGGCCGTCTTCATCACCCGATTGAGCACCAGGGCCAGGGCCTGGCTATGGGCGAGGGTCGGCAACAGGCGCAGGGGGCTCGCCAGGGTGTTCAGCAGGCGCGGGAATGCAGGCATGAGGCGGCTCTCAAATACGATCAGTGGGTTAGTAAACCTGGCAGCGGCCAGCCGCCTATTGTCGCGCGTCCGCGTCCATCTGGCGAGTGGTTGAGGCCAACGCGATCCGGCACCATCCTCGCCAGGGCGGCGGCGGCCCCCGGGTCCAGCTATCCGCCGCACCCCGATCGGCGCATCATAAGGCGCCGGCACGCCAACCACCTAGCCAGCCGAGGATCGGATGACCATGCATGAGGACCCACCGCCCCAGGCCCCCGACCTGGCCGAGCACGCGCCATCGCCGCTGAACCTAGGCGGCGCAGCACGACTGCTCACCGATCGCGACTCGATCCGCGCGGCCGGCGTCGAACTGGCCGCGGGGGCCCGACACGAACTGCTGATCTTCAGCCCAGACCTGGAGCCGGATCTCTATGATCGGCAGGACTTTCTGGCCGCGGTGCGGCAGCTCGCCCTGGCCAGGCCCTGGCATCCGGTTCGGATATTGGTCGGCGAGCCGCAGCGTGCGGTAAACGGCGGGCACCGGCTGATCGAGTTGAGCCGCCGACTGAGCTCGCGCATCGCGATCCGGCGGGTGGCGGAGGACTTCCGCGACCGGGCGGACGCCTTTCTGATCGCCGACGGCAACGGCTATTGTCTGCGGCGCCGCGCCGAGCGCCCCGAGGCCGTGCTGGAGTGCCAGGCCCCCGGCCCGGCGCGGCGCCTGCGGGCCGAATTTGAACAGATCTGGGAGCACAGCGATGAAGACACCGAACTGCGACGGCTGTATCTGTAAGGACCGGCGAGGACCGCGGCGGGCCGTCGCCTGGCTCCTGGCCGTCCTCTGCCCGGCGCTCATGGCCGCCGATTATCGCATGGAGATCATCGAACCCCGCTCCCGCCTGCCCGCTGACCTGGTCCCGCTCCTCGCGCCTCTGGCCGGCCCCGACGGGAGCGTGATGGCCGCCAACCATGCGCTCATCGTGCGCGCCTCGCCCGCGCGCCTGGCCGATATCCGCCGCGCCCTGGCCACACTGGACCAGCCGGCGCGTAACCTGCTGATCCAGGTGCGCCAGAGCGGCAATACGCAGAGCAGTGGGGGCGGCGCCGGGGCCAATGTCTGGGTCAGCGGCAATGGGCGCGTGCGGGGCCAGGTGGGCGCCGGTGCCGGCACCCGCACCGAGAGCCGCAACCTCACCCAGGAGGTCCGCACCATCGACGGCCATTCGGCCTTCATCTCCATCGGCCAGGACCAGCCCCGGCCCTATCGCGAGCTGTCCTATGGCCCAGGTGGCACCGCGATCCAAGAGGGAGTCGACTACCGCAGCAGCGAGAGCGGTTTCTATGTGGTGCCGCGCGTCCAGGGCGATCAGGTGACCCTGGAGGTCAGCACCAACGCCGACTCCCCCGGCGCGCGCGGTACCCGAGAAACCAGCAGCGTCGAGGCCCAGGTGCAGGGGCGGCTCGGCGACTGGCTGCCGGTCGGATTGAGCACAGACACCGAGTCCAACCGCGGCGGCGGCACCCTGTATTACGGCCAGGGGCAACGCAGCCGCCAGGCCCGGGTGGAGCTGCGCGTGGTGCCGCTCGACTGAGCACCCTCGATCATTGTCCAAGAACGCGAGCATCGCCCCATGACGACCGATCTCACCGAACCCCTGTTAAACACCATCGAGGCGCGCATCCTGGGCTGCCTGATGGAGAAACAGCGCACCACCCCGGAGCAATACCCGCTCACCCTCAGCTCACTGGTGAGTGCCTGCAATCAAAAGAGCAGCCGCGCGCCGGTCATGCACCTGGAGCCCGGCGAGGTGGGGCACCAGGTCAATCAATTGCGCACCCAGGGGCTGATCCATGCGGGATTCTCCGGACGTAGCGAGCGCTATGACCACAAGCTGGTCGGCACCTATCACCTCAGCCGCGAGGAACAGGCGGTGCTCACCGTGCTCATGCTGCGCGGCCCCCAGACGCTGGGCGAGTTGCGCACCAACAGCACACGCCTGGCTGAGTTTCCGGACCTCAATGCCGTAACCGCCACGGTGACTGCGCTCATCGACCGTGGACCACCTCTGGTGATGGAATTGCCCCGGCTCCCGGGCAAGCGCGAGGAGCGCTATATGCATCTACTGTGCGGGATGCCCGACCCGACCGAACTCGCTGCCATGAACGCCGCGGCCGCGGCCACACCGGCGCCACCGCCAGGCGGCAGCGCGGCGGACAGTCGCATCGCCGCCCTGGAATCAGAGGTAGCACAACTGCGCACTGAGTTGGATCGGCTATGGGTGTTGACCGGGTTGGCGGATCGAAGGGCTGAAGGATAAACCTAGACCCGGAAATCGCTCACGGGCTAATAGTCCTTAAGCAATCCCCGCAAGCGCGCCGCACTGTCGCTAAAACCGCCGGGTCGATTGCGCGCAAGCCATAGTGGCCGATGCGCCCTCAGGATGGCACGCAGATCGGTCTGCATCTCGGCAGAGCGCGATGGATGGTCCGCGGCGGCCAGCGCGATGCGCGCACACCCGTGCTGGGCCAGACGCGCCGCGAGTGCCACCTCCCGGGCGATCAACGGCGCATCCCCCCGGCCCATCCTGGCCGCCGGCAGACGCTGCACCAAGGCGCCGATGCTCTGCGCCGCCTGCGCGGCGGCGCCCCGCACGCCCTCCCCTGCCCCATAGACCTGGCGGATCTCCTCCCGCCCCATCAGTAGCGCCCGGCCAAAGGGCGTGGCATTGTAGGTACGCTGATTGAGCCACCCATCGAGCGAGTGACCGACCCGGCCGAGCGCGAGCATCAATTCACCCATCACGCCCGCCGCATCCTCAAAGGCAAAGGTATCCAGGGCGCGCGCCAGGGCCAGGCCCCGGTTGGCTTCCACGCCCCAACTCATCGCCGCGCCATAGGCAAAGCCGGCGTAGCTGAAGGGCAGATATTGCCAGTGGCCATTATCGCCCCAATCGGTATTCAACACGCCGCCCGCGCCATTCTTGAGTCCGTTGTCGCAGGCATTGGCAATGTTGCCCAGCATGTTGTCGGTGCGGCCCAGGATGGCATTCCAGGTGCTGGTGCCCGGGCAGACATAGAACGGAATGCCCGATTCGGCAAAGGCCAGCGCATGCGAGGCGAAGGGGTGGTCATGCTCATAGCCCCATTCCAGCGCAATCAGGTCCTGGGGCAGCCGCGGAACCAATGAGGGATGCTCCAGGATGATGTCACCCCAGAATTGCATGGTATGGCCGCGCGCACTGACCTCCCGGTGGATCTGCTGCAAAAACGCCAGATACAATTCGCCGGTGCCAAGCTGCGCCGCCAGGGCCTGATTGCGGCCCTGCCCAAGATCGACGGTCTCATCGCAACCCACGTTGAATTGGCGCGAGCTGAAGTTGGGCAGCAATTCATCATAGAGCCCGCGCAACAGCTCGAGGCTGCGCGGGTCGCGCGGGTTGAGACCCGATGGGGGGCGTACACCCCAGCGCGTCTCGCCGCCCGCTGGGGTCTCCGCCAGGTCGTTGTATTGCGGGTGTTTCAGCCAGCGTTCCAGGTGACCGAACGAATTCTGATTCGGCACCAGCTCGATGAACCGTGCGCGGCAATAGGCGTCGAGTTCCAGGACCTCCTCGGCCGTCATGGGCGAGGCATGTTCCCACACGGTGCGGTGGTCGCGATAGGCAAAGGTATGTTCGGTATAGAGCTGGAGCTGGTTGATCTTCCAGGAGGCCAGCAGGTCGATCAGCGTGCGCAGCGTCTCCATGGTCGGGACCTTATCGCGGCTGATATCCAGCATCACGCCGCGCTGGGCAAAGTCGGGTTCATCGTCGATCCGCAGCGCCGGCCAGCACCCGCCGCGCTGCTGCGCGATCTGCATCAGCGTGCTCACCCCATGGAACACGCCATGCGGGGTGCCGGCCTGGACCATCACCCCGGCAGGACGGATATCGATGCAATAGGCCTCATCCGAATCCGGCGGACCCGAGATCACGAGTGTGATGCCGGTCCCCTGCAAGGCGTTCGCGGTGAGTTGCAGGCGCGTCTGCGCATATTGGTGCAGCGCATCGCGCAACCGCTGCCCGATCGGCAGCAGGTCTTGGGCGCAGTCGGCACGCAGGGCAATGCACATCCCGTCGGCCAACTGAAATTCGGCGGCCCCCAGTGTCTGGGCGCGCGGTGCCGGGAGCAGAATCAGCTCGTCGGATGGTTTCACGTCATACTCCGGCAGCGGTGGCAATGACATCCCAGCTTCTCGTTCCCACGCTCTGCGTGGGAATGCACCCCTGGCCGCTCCAGCGGCCCGACCATGCGCGCGCGGCTTCCGCGTGGAGACTTGCTCCGAAGTCGGAACGGCCGTTGTCTTATGGCGTGAGCCAATCGACAGCGACGCCACCGCCCATCAACATCCAAAGAAAAAGCCCTGGAAACACCTGCGGCCTAACTGTCTTTCAGCAGCGCCAACAGTCTTGCCGTGATCCTTGAAAAGCGCAAAGTTGTACCGCCACTAAACACTAGCTCACCAGGAAACAATATTCCTAACGAAACAAGACCAGCCGCATAGATTGCCTCCGGCCCATCCGGCGCAACATGATAGCTCCGATCTTGGGCGTTTTTTTCACTTGGCGGAGACATAGATATGTCCGAAAAATAAAATGTCCGCATAAGAAACGCAACCTCTTCCGCCGAGATATCTCGGATCGCCCGAGACAATGCGATTGTCTCCTGGGCTCCGCTATCTTGCACCTCCAATGCGTTCTTCACCGCAATCTTCAGAAAAGCGATTTTTTCTTCGCTTGTTGTCTGCAACACCGCAAGATATATTTCATTTAGTAGCGCATACTGCTCATCACTGATTTCCTGCAACTTACTTTCATATTCTTGCAGAGATTCTCCTATGTCTTCTATTGCCTTTCTTACGCGTTCTTGTTGACGCTGCGCAGCTAATGTTCCCTCAAGAGCAGGCACCAGCCCTTTTAAGGTGTCACTTTGTGTTCGGCTCAGAGCCCGCGAGCAACCTGGCGGTCGAGACATGAGGTTTACCTTTGAACTTGGTGCGTGGTGTAGGCGGCTTCTTCGGCCCGCGCGTGGTCTTGCGTAGTTTGTG
>NZ_CAJAXH010000008.1 GCF_903946935.1 uncultured Thiodictyon sp. | reverse complement strand
GCCAGCCACTGGCCCTGCCAGGTGGCGACATACCACAGGGTGTGCCCGATCTTCGGCAGCGCGCCCAGGTAGTGATGGGTCTGCATCAGGGCCTGGAAGCGCGCCTCCTCGGACGCAGCGACGGGTTGGAGGATGACCTCGCGAAGGTTCACGCACGGGGCCTCGGACAGTAAGGGGACCGACGTGCTTTATACCCGGGCCACCTGGCGTTGTCCAGTGTTGCGGACAACCGCCGGTTGCAACAGAGAGTCCTGGCTAGAACGGTTCCGTCCTGAGGTTTCCTCGGCGGCCGGGTCATCGGCGAGGAAGCGTGCCACCAGGTCGTCGGCGAAGGCGCAGCCCAGTTCGGTGGGTACGACGCGCCCGGCGCTCAACTGCAACAGCCCGTCCCGGACCGCGGCAACGACCAGCGGCGCGATCCGCGACCACGGCAGTCCGGTGGCGGCAGTAAAGAGCGCTTGTTCAAACCCCGCAGTGAGCCGGAAGGCGTTGAGGGCGAATTCGCCGACCCGGTCGTCTTGGGTGAGTGTGCGCTCGCTCTCGATCAATGCCTCCGGTGCGGCGCTGAGATAGTCCTGCGGCCGGCGGTGTTTGGCCGTGCGCCGGATGGCCCCGGACCCCGGATCGGTCAGCTTGCCGTGGGCCCCGGCGCCGATCCCCAGATAGTCGCCGAAGCGCCAATAGTTGAGGTTGTGCCGACACTGCCGCCCGGCGCGCGCAAAAGCCGAGACCTCGTACTGGCCGTACCCCGCTTGCTGTAACCGCGCCCGCCCGGCCTCGCCCATATCGGCGGCCAGGTCGGCGTCCGGGACTGCCGGGGGGGCGGCATGGAAGGGGGTGTCGGGCTCCAGAGTCATCTGGTAGTAAGAGATGTGCTCGGGCGCTAGGTCGATCAGCGCCGCCAGGTCCGCCTTGGCCTGGGCCAGGGTCTGGCTGGGGAGGGCAAACATCAGGTCCAGATTCAGGTTGTCGAAGCCGGCGGCGCGGGCCGCCGCGACCGCCGCCCTTGCCCCCGCCGGGTCATGGACGCGACCGAGCCGCCGGAGCATCGCGGCGTCCAGGCTCTGGACCCCGATGGAGAGCCGATTGACCCCCGCCCGGCGATAGGCGGCGAAGCGCTCGGCGTCGGCGGCCCCCGGGTTGGCCTCCAGGGTAATCTCACATCCGGGGATCAGTTCGGTGTGTTTTCGGACCCCGTCAAGGAGCGCCTGGATGGCCGTGCCGGGAAACAGGCTCGGGGTCCCGCCGCCGATGAAAAGACTGATCAGGGGGCGGCTGGCGGCGGGGTTGCGCAGTTCCTGATCCAGGTCGGCGAGCAGGCGCGCCACATAGTCCGCGAAGGGCGGCGCGCCCGCCCAGGCGTGTGAATTGAAGTCGCAGTACGGGCACTTGCGCAGGCACCAGGGGGTGTGGATGTAGAGCGCCAGCGGGGGCGCGCGGTCGGTCGAGGTCAGGTCGAGTCCCACGGCATCACTCTTGGGTCGGATAGATCGGGCGCGCGGCAATCTGGCCGGGTCGCGGCACGGGTGCCGGTGGCCGCGCCGCGCTGATGCAGTCTACCGGAAATGCCGAACCTGGCCGGCGTGTGGCGCAAGGCGGCGCCCAAATGAACGTCCTCCGGCCGCGGACGCTCACCGCCAACACATTGACTTCGTGTGCGAAACCTGATCGAATCGCGCCGTTCCGGCGGTTGCGCAGCGCGTTCGCCGCCCTCCCGGTTGCCTCGCTGCGAGTGAATTGTCTTCAATCATGTATAGCCCGATAGTGCGCATTGTGCGTAATCAGTTAGCCGGTATACCCTTGTTGCGGCGCTGGCGCGACGCCAGTGGCGAGCCGTTGCAGCAATACCATGACGTCAGCTATAACATGGGTGTCTGTCGGCATCATATCGGCGCGGTGCAGCGCCTGGGATCGCCGGCCCCGCTGGGTCAAACGCTGGTCGAGATCGGCCCTGGCGGCAATTTGGGGAATGCCCTGATCTTGATCGCCTCCGGTGCGCGCCGCGTCTATTGCGTCGACAATTACCGCCATGTCGATTTCCAGTCCAAGCTGACTGCGTTTTATCGCGGTTTAATCGCCGATATTCTCGCCCATCCAGAGCGATTGCCGATCGCCGATCCGGCGCTATGGGATCGCCGGCAAGCCGCTCAGGCGCTGGCCGAGGCGGTGACCTTCGCCGGCGATACCGTCGCCTTCAGTCCTGACCGGATTGTCTATCTGGCCCCGTGCGAGGCGCAGACGATGCCGCTGCCGGATCGGTCCATCGACGTGTTGTTCAGTCATGCCGTTCTGGAGCATGTGAAGCACCCCGCTGCCGTCTGCCGGGAATTCAGTCGGGTCTTGCGGCCCGGCGGCTATTTCTCTCATGTCATCGATTTGCGGGATCACTTCGATCCGCTTGGCCTGGCCATGCTCCGCTATCCCGCCTGGCTCTGGCACCTCATGTCTTCCAACAGCCACGGTCATGTGAATCGCTGCCGGGCGGTCCATTTCGAGCAGTTTTTCAATGATGCCGGGGCGACCTTGCTGCAATCGCAAGCAACGCAGATGTTGCGGGATGTCGCGCTGATTCCCGCGGTTCTGAGCAAAGAGTTTGCCGATTTATCACTCAATCAGTTGCAAATCATTGGGCTCTCGGTCGTCGGTATCCGTTAGGCGCCGAATGGCGGCCTGATCGGATCAGGCGCGCGCCAGCGGGTGGATCGGCGCAGCGTATCCACCGCGCCGCCCTAACGGCGCCCTCAACGGTCCTGGAGTTCGCGGATGCGGTCCTCATAGGCCGCCTTGACGCAGCCGCGTTGGTCGCTGTCCTTCCAGCAATCGTTGCGGCCCTTGAGCCAGCCGCGTTGCTCGGACTTGAGCTGGCGCTGCTGGCTGGGCGGGGTGTGTCGCAGGACGACGCCGTAGAGGCCGGACAGTTGGCGGTCCAGGTCGGCCAGTTCGCCGTCCTTACAGATCAGGTCCTCCACCTCATGCGCAACCTTGCTGCACCGGAAGCTGGGATCGGCGGCCCAGGCCGGCAGGGCGAGCAGTGCGCTCAGGGCGGACACGGCGGCGATCTGGGTGAATCGCATGACGGGTTTCTCCGGGGTCTTGATGGTCCGGCGGGACCGATTCTTCGGGGGTTCGATCTTAACCCGCCGACGACATTCGTCGCGACCGGGAGGCCCTCCGACGGGCGTAGGAGCGGCCCCCCGGCCGCGACCGGTTCATCCCGTCAGGCCAACCCACCGCAACAACGGCGGCAAGATGAGCGCGGTGGCGAAGGCCGACAGGGCCATGGCGAGTCCGGAGAAGGCCCCCATCACCGGGCTCATCTGAAAGGCGCGGGCGGTGCCGATCCCGTGGGCGCTGAGCCCCATGGCGAAGCCCTTCACCGCGTCGTCGTGACACTTGAGCAGGCGCAACAACCCGGGGCCGAACACCGCCCCGACGATCCCGGTACTGACCACCAGGACCGCGGTCAGTGACGGCAGCCCGCCGAGCTTCTCGCTGATGCCCATGGCCACCGGGGTGGTGGTCGATTTGGGTGCTAACGAGATCAGTGTCACCGGGTCCGCCCCGCACAGGACCCCGATCCCGACGGCGCTTAAGGCCGCCGCCACCACCCCAACCAGCAGGGCGATGAGGATCGGCAAGGCCAGGCTGCGCAGCCGCTCCCGCTGGCGATAGAGCGGAATGGCGAGCGCGACCGTGGCCGGGCCGAGCAGAAAGTGGACGAACTGGGCGCCATCGAAATAGGTCTGATAGGCGGTCCCGGTGAGCTTGAGGAGCCCGATCAGCAGGGCCACCGCGATGGCCACCGGGTTCAACAGTGGGCTCTCGCCGCCCAGGCGATAGACCTTGAGCGCCGCCAGATAGCAGACCAGGGTCGCGGTCAGCCACAGCAGCGGCGAGGCGGCCAGGTAGACCCAGATCTCGGTCAGTGGTGCGTTCGTCATGGCTTGGTCCCCCGGCGTCGGGCCAGCAGCCACTGCACCCCCATCATGGTGAGTGCCGTCACCGCAGCCGTGATCAGGGTGCCGAAGACCAGGGCCGCGGCGATCGCCACCCACTGCTCCTGAACCCGCGCCCAATGGACCATGACCCCGACCCCGGCCGGGACGAACAGCAGCGACAGGTTGCCGAGCAGGGTATCCGCGGTCCGTCCGACCGGCTCAGAGATACCGCCTTTGAGCCACAGCCAGGCGAGCAGCAACAGCATCCCCAGCACGGGGCCCGGCACCGGCAGGCCGGCAGCGCGCACCGTCACTTCGCCGGCGAGCTGGCAGATCAGGATCAGGGTCAAGGCCTCAAGCAACGCACGTCCCCATGGGCGGTGACGCACAGAGTTGAATGGATACGCTCATTGGAAAGGACCAGGCTTGGTGGACTCCGGTTCAGCCCCGGGGACCATCACCTTTTCCAATTCTAGGATCACGGTGAGCGGGACGAATAGGTTCGAGAGCTTGGTGATAATCTCGTAAGCGATGGGTCGCTGCTTAACCGCTTCCGAATCGCCTGGGTCATCGACGTAGAATCGCGCGAGGATGTTGGTATCAAGGGCGATCATCGGCTGCACTGCGCATGCCCGTCGCGACGTCGAAATCGGCGAGGCGCCGTTCGCCCGGCCGAGTGCAGGTCAGCATACCGTACCCGTCTGCGGCCTGAGTTGGCTTGATTGTCCGCAGCGGCCTGATACGAATGCTGTCGCCCTCCAACTCGAAATCGAAATCGAGTTTGGTCCCGGGCGCAATCCCGAGCCGGTGTCGGATCGACGCCGGAATGACCACTTGGTCCTTGTCTGAGGCGGTGACGGTCGACATGGTAGAGGACTCGCATCTTGCACAGTAATTGACATTATCGGTGTAAGAGAGAGCGGCTTGCAAGTCGAACAGCGGGTGTGGCTAGCAAGAGGGTCTCGGCAAATCATGACCTGGACTGGCGCCCGCGGGCGGCAACCGCCGCTAGCGTAAGACTGCGATCGGTTCCGCATGTGCCCTCGGCGAGTCGTGCATCGTGACTTGGTAACGGTGCAGAACAAGTTATACACGAGAGTTCGACGCGAAGCCTTGTAAAACAGTCTGTTGCGCCAAAGTAACGCGGCGCTTGTTAGTGAACCGTCCCTTGGTTGGGTTCTGGGTGCATACGCTGTCGTCCCGGGGTATCCTGCGTTGCGAAACCCTGAGGATCACCCTGTGCGCTTCTTCAACAATGCCGGCCCGGCCAACTGCGTCGACCATTACTGCCTGGACCCGCTCCACCGGATCGACCTGGACGGGGTCGAGTCGCTGATCGAGCAGCAGCGCTATTTCATCCTCCACGCCCCGCGCCAGACCGGCAAGACCTCGTCCCTGCTGGCGCTGATGGCCCACCTGAACCGGCAGGGTCGCTACCGCTGCCTCTAGTTCAATGTCGAGATGGCCCAGAGCGCCCGGGAAGACGTCGGCCGGGCGATGCGTGCCATCCTGGGCGAGCTCGCCTCGCGGGCCAGGACCCACCTGCACGACGACTGGCTGGATGGCCACTGGGTCGAAATCCTCGAGCGCAGCGGGGCGGAGCGGGCCTTCACCGAGATCCTCACCCGCTGGTCTGCGCACAGTGATCGGCCGCTGGTGCTCCTGATCGACGAGATCGACGCACTGGTCGGCGACAGTCTGGTGGCGGTGCTGCGCCAACTGCGCTCCGGCTACGACAAGCGCCCCACCGCCTTCCCCCAGACCGTAGTCCTGTGCGGGGTGCGCGACGTGCGCGACTACCGCATCCACTGCGCCCATTCGCAAGCGATCATCACCGGCGGCAGCGCCTTCAACATCAAGGCCGAGTCCATTCGCCTGGGCAACTTCACGGCCGCCGATGTGGTCGAACTCTATCGCCAGCACACCGCGGAAACCGGCCAGTCTTTCAGCCCGGAGGCCCTTGCGCTGATCTGGGACCTGACCCGCGGCCAGCCCTGGCTGGTCAATGCACTGGGCTACCAACTCTGCTTTCGCGATCCGACCACCCGCGACCGTGCGGTCACGAATACTGCATAAGGGGCTGGCGCAGACCATCGCCCTGGGATTGGAACAGACCTATGCGTATCAGGACCGCTGTGCCGCAGATGAGGCCCACCTGCTGATCTTCGACCGCAGCGGGCGGGATTGGAGCGAGAAGGTCTTTCGGCGCAGCGAGCGGTTTCAGGGGGTTGGGATTGAGGTTTGGGGGATGTAGGGACATCATCGACTGCGAGCGCGCCGGATGTGCTATGGGGTTATCACCGGTGCGGATGTGCAAGGTCGGCTTTGATCATCGTTGCGGCCAGCGGCGATCCGCCCGTAACCGGAGGTCGAGGCTTTAGCCGGCGGCGGTTTTCGACCTATCCAAGAGACACCGGTGGCGCTTGCGCGCCGGACCGGCTAACGGCCATGGCGCCCGCACCACCCCGCAAGATGAAAGTGGCGGGCGCCGTGGCCGTTCCCCCACCCCGCCCTCCCCCAGGAGGGGGAGGGAGAAGTGGAGCGCGCTCCCGGCGCGACTTTCACGGTAAAGCCTCGACCTCCAGTGGCCGGAACGACGATCAAGGCCGCAAGGTCCGTAGCGGCATGCCACTCGTGGTGCATTGCTAGAGCTTACGACGAGCGTTTAATGTTGGACGCTTAAGCCTCTAGCGTCGATAATGTTCGTGATTGCATCCAACCGTTGCCGTGATAGGGGCCAACCATGGACTATGACTGCTTTCTCTCCCATAACGGCAAGGATAAACCCGCGGTGCGTGACCTCTACGCTAGCTCGGTCGATTTTCAGGACATTGAGGTGCGCGCGGTTTTGCAGTTGTTTGCTGATTTTACTGGGCTGAATCTGATCGCCACTGACACTGTACGCGGCAGCATTACGCTGCGGCTGAAGAATGTACCCTGGGACCAAGTTCTTGACATCGTTCTCAAGTCCAAGGGACTGGGCATGCGTCAAACGGGGAACGTGATCACGGTGGCACCGACCACGGAACTCGCGGCGCAGGAGAGGCTGGAATTGCAATCTCGCTTGCAGATTGAGGAGCTGGTCCCTCTGCGCTGGGAATTTATACAGGTCAAGTACCACAGCGCTACCGATCTCGCCGCCTTGATCAAGTCGGAGGGCGTCAACCTGCTCTCCGAACGCGGTACTATCGCCGTCGATCAACGAACCAACACGCTATTGGTCCAAGATGCTGTGGCTAGACTTGATGTTGTACGCGGAGTGGTCGCACGCCTCGACATTCCAGTGCGATACGGTTGACGAATAGCCTTTGTTCTCGCGCCCGTTTGATCGCCCTCTGAGCGCACATGAGGACAGACCGCGCGTCAATCGGGCCGCGGTACCAATCGTTGTGCATCCATCACCATCAGGCCCTGGTGCCAATCCAGATGGTGCATGGCGCGCCAGCCGCCGCTCGCCGGCCCGCTCGCGGCCCAGATGCGGCGTTCGCGAAAGCGCTCCGGGGTCAGTTCGAGGATCTGCTTGAGCGCAAGCCCATAGCCATAGCGGGGCACTGAGACTTGCGCCGGGCGCAGCAGGCGGCCTTGGTCATCGACAAAGACCCGGCCCCCGGGGCGTGCCCCGGCAAAGTCGCGCACCAGTGGATTGCCGGCATGTCGGGTCCAGCGGTCACTGAGCGGAGAGTCCGCATGGAAGGCGAAGAGCGAGTCGTTGACCCGCGCCTTACCCAGGCGGGCGCTGCACAAGAGCCACCAGCGGCCCTGGTGCTCGAACAGTGTGGCGTCGGCCGCCTGGATGCCGTCGATGAGGGTGCTCACCCTGGTCCAGCCGTGGGGGAAGGTCGTGCAGCGGTAGAGGTCCACGCGGCGGCTGGCGGCCGATTCCGGGACCATGTAGAGCTCCCCTTGGAATGCGAACAGGAAGGGGTAGGAGAGGTGGCGGTCCTCGTCGATGACCGGTACGGCGGGGCCGATGGGGTTGAGATCGGTCCCCAATTCCAAGACGCTGATCCGTCCGCGCTCGGTGTGAAAGGGGTACTCCTCAATGAAGATGCAGCGCCGCCCGTCCTGCACCCAAGCGAAGGGATCGGCCCAGAAGCTGTCCGCCGGGGGATAGAGCGGGGTTAGCCCCGCCGGGTCTGGGGTACACCAGGCGGCGCGCTCACGCAGACCTGCCAGCAGGAACCATTGCGGCCACGCGGTGCGCTCGTCGCGTTCGTCGCGGCGCTTGTAGATGGCGCGGGCCAGGGTTTGATGGAGGCGCCGCAGCGGGTTCACCCGCCGTCCCCGTCGCCCTGGGTGACATAGATGCCGGCGGCGGCGCTCGGCAGCGCGCGGGCCATGAGCGGCTGCGGTCGGCCGGACTTGGTGAGCCGCGGCGTGAAGCCCAGCGAGCCCAGGCAGTCCGCGAGGCCGCCACCGCAGGCGAAGGTCTCCACCCGCTCCGCCCGCTGCCGGCGCAGTTGGCGCAAGGCACCGCTCACCAGGGCGCGGACCGCCTCGGTGTCGCCCGGCGCGGTCAGCAGATCCACCAGCTTGGCCCAGCGTCGCCGGCCCTTGTCATAGGTGAGCAGCACCACATAGCCGCGCAGACCCTCACCGTCAGTGGTCGTGATGACCTGATAGTCGCCTTCCGGGTGCCGGCGATAGCGCCAGTCGAGCGTCGCGGCATCGCGTCGGCAGATGGCGGGGTAGCGACCCCGTACCTCCTCCCACAGCCGATCGAAACGCGCGTCGAATGCCCCAGTGAGCACCTCCAGCGGGAGCCGCGGCCGGCGCAGCGGCAGCGCCAGGTCCGCCACCGTGCCGACCAGATCGCCCAGCGGTCGACCGATGGAGCGCCCCAGCGTGTGTTTCAGCGACACTCGCCGGTGCATGGACCCACTGCCCGCGGTGGGGATGAAGCCGATCCGCTCGATGATAGTCATCATGTCATCGGAGATGTGCTTGCCGAATTGAATCGGCCCCGCGTTCGGGTGGTCGAACAGGGCCGCCGCGATGCCGTGGGAGAGGTCGGGCCCGCCGACCGGTGGGTTGCGGCGGTGGTCCTTGAGTGCCTGGCGCATCAGACCAAAATGCACCAGCACATCCACGAACCAGTGGGCTCTGACCGGCTCGCCGCCGATGTGCAACCCGGTGGGGATGGTGCTCAGGTTGCCGATGATCTGGCCGCGCCACTCGGCCACGATCCCGCGATAGCCCCGGGTCGGCAGCCGTGGGTCTTCATGCCACTGCCAGTCCCACAGCCGATCGGCCCGCGCCGCGGGCTCAGGGCCAAAGACCTCGGCGATCCGGGCGAGGATCTGCGGGCGGTCGGCGTCGGTGCCGGGTCTGATCTCGATCATGCGCGATTACGGCCCCAGCAACCGGGACAGGATGCCCTGATAGATCGCCGTCAGCGCCTCCAGGTCTGCCACCGCGACCCGCTCGTCCACTTGGTGGATGCTGGTGTTGATCGGCCCGAATTCGACCACCTGCGCCCCGGTCGGCGCAATAAAGCGTCCGTCTGAGGTGCCGCCACTGGTGGACGCCTCGGTGTCGATCCCGGTGACGGCGGTGATCGCCGCCCGGGTGGCGACCACCAACTCGCCGGCCGGGGTCAGGAAGGGTTGGCCGGAGAGCCGCCAGGTCAGGTCATAGGCGAAGCCGCCGGCGTCCAGGATGCGGCGCACGCGCTCCTCAATGACCGCCGGGGTCAGTTCGGTGGAGAAGCGCAGATTGAACTGGGCGGTGAGGTGGCCGGCGACCACATTGTCCGCGCCGGTGCCCAGGTTCAGGTTGACCATCTGGAAACTGGTCGGCGGGAAGTGGGCGTTGCCCTCGTCCCAAACCTCGGCGCACAGTGCCGCCAGGGCCGGGGCGGCGGCATGGAAGGGGTTACTGGCAAGCAACGGGTAGGCCACATGGCCCTGCTTGCCGTGGACGGTCAGCAGCCCGGTCAGGCTGCCGCGGCGCCCCACCTTGATGGTGTCGCCGAGGCGCTGCGGACAGGAGGGCTCGCCGACCAGGCACCAGTCGATCCGCTCGCCCCGGCGTTGCAGCCGCTCCACCACCTTGACGGTACCCTCGGTGGCGATGCCCTCCTCATCGCTGGTGATGAGCACGGCGATGGAGCCCCGGTGATCCGGGTGGGCGGCGACGAAGCCCTCCACTGCGGTAACCATGGCCGCGATGGAGCCCTTCATGTCCGCCGCACCGCGGCCATAGAGGTGCCCGTCGCGGATCTCTGGCGTGAAGGGGTCGCTCGCCCAGTGATCCACGGGCCCGCTCGGCACCACGTCGGTGTGGCCCGCAAAGCAGAACAGCGGGCCGGCCGTGCCGCGGCGCGCCCACAGATTGGTCACCTCACCGAACGGCATCCGTTCGATCCGGAAACCGATGGCTGCCAGCCGCCCGGCCAGCAGGTCCTGGCAGCCGGCGTCGATCGGGGTGACGGACGGCCGGCGGATCAGTTCGCAGGCCAGATCAAGGGTGGCGGACATCAGCCAAGCAACTCCGTATAACTGGATTCGGAAAAGCCGATCAGGCGTGACTCGCCGGTATCGAGTAGGGGCCGCCGGATGATCGCGGGTTGCTCCAGCATCACGCGGATGGCGGACTCTTGGTCGATGGCCTCCTGCATCGCCGCAGGCACCTTGCGCCAGGTCGTACCGCGGCGGTTGAGCAGCGACTCCCAGCCCAGTTGGTCTACCCAGGCGCGCAACTGCGGCTCGGTGAGCCCGTCGCGGCGATAGTCGTGAAAGCGGTACTCGCGACCATGCTCATCGAGCCAGCGACGGGCCTTCTTGATGGTGTCGCAGTTGGCGATGCCGTAGAGGGTGAGCATAGTGTTTAGTGATCAGTGGCTGGCGGCCAGACCGGACGCAGAGCGCCCGCACGGCATTCCCACGCGGGAGCGTGGGAACGAGAAGGCAAGCGCTCAGATATCGCGTAACAGCTCGTTGATGCCGACCTTGCCGCGGGTGCGCTCATCCACCTGCTTGATGATCACGGCACAGTAGAGGCTGTGGCTGCCGTCCTTGGAGGGCAGGTTACCGGGGACCACGACGGCGCCGGGCGGGACGCGGCCATAGAGGATCTCGCCGGTCTCGCGGTTATAGATCTTGGTGCTCTGGCCGATGAAGACCCCCATGGAGATCACCGCACCCTCACCGACGATGACCCCCTCGACGACCTCCGAGCGGGCGCCGATGAAGCAGTTGTCCTCAATGATGGTCGGCGCGGCCTGGACCGGCTCCAGCACCCCGCCGATGCCGACCCCGCCCGAGAGGTGTACGTTCTTGCCGATCTGGGAACAGGAGCCGACCGTGGCCCAGGTGTCGACCATGGTTCCGGTGTCGATATAGGCCCCGATGTTTACATAGGACGGCATCAGTACACAGGACGGTGCGATGTAGGACCCGCGCCGTGCCGTGGCCGGCGGCACCACGCGTACGCCGGAATTGCGGAATTCACGCGAGTTGGTGTCGGCATACTTGGACAACACCTTGTCGTAATAGTTGGTGTACCCGCCCTTCATGAACAGATTGTCCTCGATGCGGAAGGACAGGAGCACGGCCTTCTTGATCCAGTCGTTGACCACCCACTCGCCATCGCGCTTTTCCGCGACGCGCAGCTCGCCCCGGTCCAGACGCTCGATGACATCCAGGACGGCGTCGTGGACCAGGGTCTGGACATTGCGCGGGGTGATCTCGGCGCGGCGCTCGAAGGCCTCGACGATGATGTCTTGGGTGTCGCTCATGGACGGCTCCGGTTGGACAAAGGGGGTTGAACGGGGTTGAAGGGGGTCGGGACAACAGTTTACCGCAGCCGGTCAGGCCCGGTGCATCACAGCCGCTCGACCAGGCGGCGGATGCGCCAGGCGGCCTCGAGACATTCATCCAGCGGCGGGACCAGGGCCAGGCGCACCCGGTCGGCGCCCGGGTTGAAGCCATCCACGGTACGCGACAGGTAACTCCCCGGCAACAGGGTCACGTGTTCCTCGACAAACAGCCGGCGCACGAACTGCGTGTCCGGGATCGGTGTTTGGGGCCACAGATAGAAACCGGCCGGCGGTGCAGTCACCGGCAGGACCGGGTCCAGGACCTGCACCACCGCCGCGAATTTTTCGCGGTACAGCGCACGGCTGGCGCGCACATGACCCTCGTCCGACCAGGCGGCGGTGCTCGCGCTCTGGGTGGGCAGCGCCATGGCGCAGCCGTGATAGGTGCGGTAGTTGAAAAAGCCCTGGATCAGCTCGGCATTGCCGGCGACGAACCCGGAGCGCAGCCCGGGGGCGTTGGAACGCTTGGACAGGCTGTGGAAGCAGATGCAGTGCTCGAAGCGGTCGTTGCCCATGACCGCCGCCGCCTGGAGCAGCCCGGGGGGCGGGGCCGACTCGTCCAAATAGAGCTCCGAGTAGCACTCGTCGGAGGCGATGACAAAGTCGTGGGTCTGCGCGAGCTCGATCAGGCGGGTGAGTGCGGCGAGATCCATGACGGCCCCGCTCGGGTTGGCCGGCGAGCAGATGTAGAGCAACTGGCAGCGCTCCCAGGTGGCCGCGTCCACCGCCTCGAAGTCTGGGATGAACCCGTGCTCCGCCCGGCAGGGCAGGAAGTGCGGCTGTGCCCCGGCGAGCAGGGTCGCCCCCTCGTAGATCTGATAGAAGGGGTTCGGCATAAGCACCAGCGGCGCGCGGCGCTGGTCGACCACCGCCTGCGCGAGCGAGAACAGGCCCTCGCGCGTGCCGTTGACCGGGAGTATGTGGCGCTCCGGATCCACCAGCCCGACGGGCAGGGCGAAGCGCCCGGTCAGCCAGCGGGCGATGGCCTCGCGCAGGGCTAGCTGACCGCGGGTGGTCGGGTATACCGAAAGCGTATGCAGGTGCGCGATCAGGGCCTCAGTGATCAGCCCCGGGGTCGGGTGCTTCGGCTCGCCGATATAGAGCGCAATCGGCTGCAAGTCGCGCGGCGGCAAGCAGCCGGCCTTGAGCGCGTTGAGCTTTTCAAACGGGTAGGGCTGGAGCAGCCCGAGTGCGGGGTTCATGAGGCCGGGTGCCTGCGTGGCGCGGCGGCGCAGGACTGCGCGGCGGCGGTGGACGAAAGGGCGCTAGTATAGGGCATGGCCCCGGGCGGCTCCACGCTGGCGCGGGGCGCAAGCATTCGTCGCGTTCTGGGGCTCCTGCCCCGTAGGAGCGGCCCCCAGGCCGCGACCGGCTCCTCAAGGTCGCGCTGGCGCAACCACCGACCCCGGCGGTAATATCGCGTCGGATCAACGGAAGCGGACGATATGACCGACGAGACCTACAACGCCTTCATCAGCTACGCCTGGGTCGACAACGAACCCACCGGGCTGGACCAGTCGAAGGGCTGGGTCAGCACCTTCGTCGATCGGCTGCGCAAGCACCTCGCGCGCGAGCTCGGGCGCAAGGTTCAGGGCGACCGGGTGTGGCTCGACTATGAACGGCTGCGCGGCAGCGACAATGTCACCGATGCCATCCGCGCCAAGCTCGCGGCCTCCCACCTACTGGTGCCCATCCTCTCCACTGGCTATCGCGACTCCCCTTGGTGTCGGCAGGAGCTGGAGACCTTTCTGGACCAGCATAGCGGCGATCACGGGCGCATCTTCCCGGTCTGGATGTCCCCGGTCGAGGACCTGCCGGCGGTCTTCTCGGAGGATTTGCTCAAATACAAACTCTGGTTCGAGGACGGGCGTCGCCAACCCCGCACCCGCTGGTTCCCTGACCCGGACCCAACGGATCGGGAGTACGGGCAAGTCCAACAGGACATGGCACGGGACATGGCCGCCCGGCTCGTGGAGATCTTCGCGGCGGAACCCAAGCCGGAGCCGGTGCCAACGCCCGCTCGACCGGCTGGACGAGACCCACTTCCTGGCCGTGCTCGGCACCTCCGGTTCCGGCAAGTCCTCACTGGTGCGCGCCGGCCTGCTGCCCGCCCTGGATACCGGCTACCTGGCCGGGGCTGGCGCCCGCTGGGCGGTGGCGACGCTGCGCCCCGGTGAGCAGCCATTCGCCCGCCTGGCCGAGGCACTGATCCAGGAGACCGACTGGGACCAGGACGATGCGGCCGACCTGGAGCAACACCTGCGCAGCGGCAGCCTCGCGCTCAACTGGCGCCTGGGCCTGTCACCCCTGCCCGCGGACACCCGGCTGCTGATCCTGGTGGACCAGTTCGAGGAGCTGTTCCGTTACGGGGCCGGGACCGCGCCAGACACCACGCCGACTGCCGCACCGGACACCGCCGCCTTCATTGCGCTGCTGCTCGGTGCCGCCACCCACCCGGCGGTCTATGTGGTCATCACCCTGCGCTCCGAGTTCCTGGGCGACTGTTCCCCCTACCCGGACCTGCCGGAGGCGATCAACCGCGGGCTCTTCCTGGTGTCCTCACTGAGCCAGGAGCAGATGGCCGACGCCATCCAGCTCCCGGCGGGGCTGCCCCAATTCGGCGGCGAGGTCGACCCCGGGCTGGTCCGCCGACTGCTGGCCGAGGCGCGCGGCCAGGGCGATCAGCTCCCGCTGCTCCAGCACGCATTGATGCGCCTCTGGGACCGGGCGCGGGAGGCGGCGCCAGCCGGGCCACCCGCACCGCTGCTGGCCGCGGACTTGGACGCCATCGGCGGCCTGGCCAAGTGCCTGGATCGCCACGCGGACGAGGCATTCGCCGAGTGTGAGCCGGACCCGCAGCGTCGGCATATCGCCGAGACGCTGTGCCGCGCACTCACCGAGGTCGGCGCGGGCGGGCGGGTCATCCGCCGGCCGGTGACCCTGGGTGAGGTCGCCGCGCTGACCGGTGAAGACTGGCCAGCGGTCGCCGCGGTGGCTGAGTGCTTCCGCCAACCCGGGCGCAGCTTTCTCATGCCCCCCGCCGGCACCGAGCTCAAGCCGGGCACCCTGCTCGACATCACCCACGAGGCACTGATCCGCCAGTGGCAGAAGTTGCGCGCCTGGACGCTCGACGAGGCGGAGCAGGCCGAGCTTTACCTGCGACTGGAGTCCGCCGCCGTCCGTCACCGGGCGGGTCTGAGTGCGTTCTTGGTCGACCCGGACCTTCAGATTGCGCTCAAGTGGCGTGAGGAGCAGGGGCCAACCAAGACCTGGGCCGGGCGCTATGGCGGCGACTTCGACCTGGCGATGGGGTTTCTCGAGGCCAGCCGCGAAAAGCGGGATCGGGGCGCGGTACACAGCGAACAGCAGCGCCTGGAGCGTACCCGGGAACTCTTCGACTCACGGCTGACCCACGCCGCATTGCTGGCCCGGGTGGAGGACTATGCACAGGCCAGGGTGGTGCTGCACCAGACTGTCGCGCTGGACCCGGATGTCCCTGAGCATCGGCGCCATACGCGCAACCTGTTGGCGGGTTTTGTGGACATCATGGGTGCAAGTGCGGATAAGGTCTATGAGGGGGCTGGCGCCCAACTCTCAGGCGGCGTTGCGGTGAGCCCGGACGGTTGCTGGCTCGCGGCGGCGGGGGAGCGCGCGACCCTGGTCTTGTTCGATGCGCAGACCGGGGAACTGGTTCGGCGGCTGGAGGGGCATGACCCCAAGGCTTCCTCATTTGGGGGTGTGCGCTCGGTCGTCTTCGACCCGGACGGTCGTTGGCTTTACAGCGGCGGGGACGACCGCCGCATCATCCGCTGGTCCGGCCCGGCCGGTACCAAGCTCGCCGAATGGGAGGCCCCGGGCCAGGTTTGCGCCCTCGCACTCAGTCCGGACGGCAAGGTTTTGACCAGCGGTGGAACGGACGATGTCGTTACCCTCTGGTCAACCGAGACCGGCAAGAAGCTTGGAACGCTGAAGGACCACACCGGCGCCATCGCCTCGCCGAAAGGTCTCGCCTTCTCGCCCGATGGCAAGCGGCTCGCCAGCGCGTCTTACGACAAGACAGCTCGCATTTGGGGCCTTGAGACCAACAAGCGCCTGCGGACCCTCAAGTGGCACGATTGTCTCCAAGCGATTGCCTACGACCCAGCCGGCAAACTTGTGGCAACCGCAGGCAACGACCGGCGCATCGTCCTCTGGGACGCCGATAGCGGCCGCCAACTGCGCCAGTTGGTCGGTCACACCAACATCGTCTTCGGCCTGGCCTTCGACTCCACGGGCAATCGACTGCTCTCCGCCAGCCGGGACAGCACCATGCGTCTGTGGGATGTCGCCACTGGCATCGGTCTGCGGGTCTACCAGGGCCACAGTACCGGGATCTGCGCCGTCGCCGGCCATGGACAGACCCTCTATACTGCCGCCAACGATCAGACGGCGTCGATCATAATCCCGGCCAGCGGCGTGCGTAGTCAGGGCTTCCAGCCCTGACGGTGTCAGGCCAAGATGGCCTGACTACGCATCCGGCGAGCCCAAGTGGCCGGAATGACGATCAAGGCCGATCAGACCGTCTGCCGCTGGTCACTGGAGACACCTAGCCAGTGGGTTTGGGAAGTCGGGGAAGAACCCGCCGCCGTGGCCCTGAGCCCGGATGCCGATCTGATCGCGGTCGGTTTCGCAGGGGGTGCTCTGAGACTCTATGACCGGGCCAGCGGCGAGGTCATCGCCGCGACTGACGATGCTCATGGCAACGACATTAACCGCTTGGTGTTTAACGCGGACGGGAGCCGCCTCGCTTCCGGGAGCCACGATGGGAAGGCCCGGCTTTGGCAGGTCGTGTACGAGTCGGGTCGGGCCACCCTGGTCTCGCTCCACTGCTTGGAGGGTCATACTGACTCGGTCCATGCCGTCGCTTTCGCTCCTGACGGACGCACGCTGGCCACGGCCGGCTATGACGGGCGCGTGGGGCTGTTCGATGTAGAGAACGGTGAAGGCAAGTTATTCGACGCACACCAAGGGCCGGTCCTCAGTGTTATTTTCACCCCGGACGGTCGATCCCTCGTATGCGCCGGCCGCGACGATTTCTTGGTTAAACGTTGGGATCTTTCGCAGGACCCGCCCCCAGGGCAAGAGGTTACCAAGGCCCAGGACATGCTGCTCTGGGCGACCTTGAGCCCCGATGGCCGACAACTCGCCGCCGTCGGCCGCGGGTTGGTGGTCACCCTCCACGACCTCGGGCCCTCGCCAGCCAAGCCGCGCTACTTGGTGGGCCACGAGCAGACCGTTTTCCGAGCCATCTACGGTCCCGACGGCTGCCAACTCGCCACCGTCGGCGGCGATGCGACGGCCCGGCTCTGGGACGTGCAGACCGACCAACTGCTCTTCGCCCTGCGCCTGCCGGCGGTATCGCAACCCGGGATCCCGCCGATGTGGGACTTCGACTTCCGCTGCACCCCGGCCGGTGACTGCTGGATTGCGGTCCCACTCACCATGGGCCGCCTCGCACTCTACCGGCTCCCCTATCTCGAGCCGCCGGAGTCCATCCGCTGAGCCTGGCAGCGCGGCCCACCGGCTAACGGCCATGGCAGCAAGACCAGCCGCGCCGGACGATGGATGTCCCCCGTGGGAGCGGCCTCCGGCCGCGATGCGACGCTGCGGTAACCTGCGAGGTCGCGTCGCGGCTGAAGCCGCTCCCACCGGGGTCCGGCCTGACTTTGGGTTGGCACCGGCTCTGCGGATGCGCTATAACTGCACCTGAGTGCAATGCAATCACAGTAGGTGCCCTATGGCGCAAAGCAGTATCACCATCCGTACCGACCCCGAGCTGGTCGGCCAGGTCGCCGCGCTGGCCTTGGCCATGGACCGCACCCGCAACTGGGTGATCGAGGACGCCTTGCGTCAGTACGTCGAGTCTCAGGCCTGGCAGGTGGAAGGCATCAAGGAGGCCATGGGGTCGCTGGATCGGGGCGAAGGGCTCGACCATGAGGACGTCATGGCCGAGATGGATGCCTTTTTGGCGGGCCAGGACGCGGCTTGAAGACCCAGTGGTCGCCGCAGGCGCGTACTGACCTGCGCGAGATTTATCTGCGCATCCTCCCGGAGAATCCCCCCGCCGCCCGCACCCTCCAGGGGCGCATCCGCGCGGCCGTCGCGATGCTCCAGGCGACGCCTCAGATCGGGCGGCCGGGGCGGGTGCCGGGCACGCGGGAACTCGTGATCTCCGACACTCCCTATGTCGTCCCTTATCGCGTCGTCGGCAGCACCCTGCAAATCCTTCGTGTGTACCATGGTGCCAGACGTTGGCCGGAGGCCTTTCCATAACGGTTGTGGTTACCAAGCGCCAGCTTGGTAACGAGACTCTATAGGGCGGCTGGCTGTCTGGGTTATCCTCAACCGATTCCACCATCCCCCAGCCCCGAGGAGTGCGCCTCATGTACCGGTTCAAGGCCATCATTTTCGATGTGGACGGCACCCTTGCCGACACCGAGCGCGACGGGCATCGGCCCGCCTTCAACGCCGCCTTCGCCGAGGCCGGGCTGGACTGGCACTGGGCCCCGGCGCGCTATGGCGAACTGCTGGCGGTGACTGGCGGCAAGGAGCGCATTGCCTATTTCCTTGAACAGGAACAGATCGCCCTGGACCCGGGTGTCGACCGCGAGGCGCTGATCGCCGCTCTGCACCAGGCCAAGACCCGCCATTACCTGGCCTTGTTGCGCACCGGCGCCATCCCGCTGCGACCGGGCGTGCTGCGACTGTTGCGCGAGGCGCGGGCGGCCGGTATCCGCCTGGCCATCGCCACTACGACCACCCCGGAGAATGTCACCGTGCTGCTCGATCAGTGCGGCGAGCCGGGGCTGCGGGACTGGTTCGAGGTCATCGCCGCCGGGGACGTGGTGCCGCGCAAGAAGCCGGCCCCCGACATCTTTGAACTGGCCCTGGCCGAGCTGGGGCTGACGGCAGACGACTGTGTGGCGGTCGAGGACTCGGAGGCGGGCGCGCGCTCGGCCCTGGGGGCGGGGTTAAAGGCGCTGGTGGTATCCGTCAGTGCCTACACCGAAGGGCAGGAATTTACCGGCGTGCCCTTAGTGGTCGACCGATTGGGCGGGCCGGGTGAGCCCGCGACCGCACTCCAGGGGGACCTCGGCGGGGCCGAGTTTGTCGACTTGGCGGTGCTCGGGCGGGTGCATGAGCGGGTCTATCCTCGGACCTGATTGTTCATTGCGGCCGCGGGGCGCACAGCGCCCCACACCGGCGTGACACCGCTGGAGCCTAAACCCGGGAATTGCTCACGCCAAGGCGCCAAACTCGCCAAGCAATACGATCGGGTCGATCCACTATCCAGATCATCCTCCGGGTGACTGGCGCAACGTTGATAACGCGTTGAAAAGTCTTGGCGAGCTTGGCGCCTTGGCGTGACAACTGCTCTTTCTGGGTGAAGAGGCAAGGCAAGAATCGGTATCGGGCTGCGGACGCTCGCGCCTGGGAGCGCCGACATCCTGTCGGCCAACCGCCGCAGGCGGTTCGCGGTTTCGCGGTCAATGGTAAAGGTTTTTGTTTTCGCAGAGGATCCAACGGCGCTTCGCGCCGTCGCCGACAGGATGTCGGCGCTCCCAGGCGCAGAGGGGTTTGGTGTCTGCGAATACTTGCCCAGTCTCTGGAGCGGTCTCACCAGCGCGGGGTGAGGTTCGCGGCCTGGGGGCCGCTCCTACGCGTCGGGGGGCCGCGCGAACACCGCCTCTTTCACCTGCTCCTCGGTGAGTTCCGGGGCGCAGTAGGTGATGAAACGCACGGCGAAATCGCGCAGGTAATGGCCGCGGCACAGTGCAATACGCGTGGTGTTGATCCCGAACAGGTCGTTGCAGGGCAGCAGCCGCAGGCCGGCATCGCGCACCGGGTGGAAGGCCATGGCGGCGACGATACCCACCCCCAGACCGAGCTCCACATAGGACTTGATGACATCGGCATCGAGCGCGGACATGACCACATCCGGCACCAGACCGGCGGCGCAGAAGGCGGCATCGATCCGGGCGCGGCCGGTATAGCCCTCGTAATAGGTGATGATCGGATACTCGACCAGGGCCTCCAGGGTCAGTCGCCCGAGCGCGGCGAGGGGATGACCCTCCGGGACGATGACCGCGTGATACCACTGATAGAACGGAAAGCTCACCAGGTCCGCCTCATCGCCCACCGACTCGGTGGCGAGACCGATATCGACCTCGCCGGTGCGCAATTGGGCGGCCACCTCCGCCGGGCCGCAAATGCGCAATTCCAGATGGACCCTGGGCAGCTCCTGCTTGAAGCGGGTCACTACCGGTGGCAATGCATAGCGCGCCTGGGTATGGGTGGCGGCGATGATCAGACGGCCCTCGTCGCGCTGGGCGAATTGCTCGCCGAGCCGCTTGATGTTGCCGGTATCGAGCAGGATGCGCTCCACGATGGGCAGCAGCTCCTTGCCGGGTTCGGTCAGCCCCAGCAGGCGCTTGCCGCGGCGCACAAAGATCTCCACCCCCAATTCGTCTTCCAGGTCCTTGATGTGCTTGGAGACCCCGGACTGGGCGGTGAAGAGCGCATTGGCCACCTCGGTGAGGTTGAAGTTGTTTTTGACGGTGGCGCGCAGGATGCGCAGTTGTTGGAAGTTCATCTCAGGCGGCCTCGTTGCGGAACACCCGCAGCGGCGCGGGCACCAGGCGCACCCGCTGCCCCTGGACCAGCGCGACGGCCCGTTCCCGCGGCAGGACCACCTCGTAATGGATCGGCTCGGCGCCGGCCTTGACCGCCTCCACGCTATCGAGCTCCACCCGGGCGCTGCCGCCGAAGGCGAGCACCCGCCGCACCGTGGCATCCAGCCCGTTGGGGGCGGCGAGATCGGTGACGATGTCCAGTTCGTGCGGGCGCACGAAGGCCACCACCTCGGCGCCATGGTCGGCGTTACTTCCATCATGGTTCAGGGTCGCCCCGCCGACCCGTACATTGGCGCCCTCGACCCGGCCATGGAAGACGTTGGCGGCGCCCAGGAAGCCATAGACAAAGGGGCTGGCGGGGTGTTCGTAGACCTCGTCCGGAGTCCCGACCTGTTCGACCCGCCCGCGATTCATCAGCACCACCCGATCGGCCACCTCCAGCGCCTCTTCCTGGTCGTGGGTGACGAAGATCGAGGTGACGTGCAGGTCGTCGTGCAGGGCGCGCAGCCAGCGTCGTAACTCCTTACGTACCTGGGCATCCAGTGCGCCGAATGGCTCGTCGAGCAGGAGCACGCGCGGCTCCACCGCTAAGGCGCGGGCGAGCGCGATGCGTTGGCGCTGACCGCCGGAGAGTTGCTGCGGAAAGCGGTCGGCCAGCCACGCCATCTGCACCAGTTCGAGCAGGCGCATGACGCGGCGGCGGATCTCAGGCTCCTTGGGGCGCTGTTTGCGTGGCTGTACGCGCAGGCCGAAGGCGACGTTCTCGAACACCGTCATGTGTCGGAACAGGGCATAGTGCTGGAAGACGAAGCCCACCTGGCGTTCGCGCACATGGGTGCTGGAGGCGTCTTCACCCTCCAGGATGACCCGCCCCGCGTCGGCGGTCTCAAGCCCGGCGATGACCCGCAACAGCGTGGTCTTACCGCAGCCCGAGGGGCCCAACAGGGCCACCAATTGACCGGTGGGAAAGTCGAGCGACACCCGGTCCAGCACGGTGACGCCAGCAAAGGTCTTGCTGATCTCTGCGACCTGGATACTCATTTGCGGACCATAGCCTCCTTTTGAGTCACGACGCGATTGGCCTGCCATTCCACCCACGACTTCAATGCCAGGGTTACCAGCGCGAGCATGGCGAGCAGTGAGGCCACGGCGAAGGCGGCGGCGAAGTTGTATTCGTTATATAGGATCTCGACATGCAGCGGCATGGTGTTGGTCTCACCGCGAATGTGTCCCGAGACCACGCTCACCGCACCGAACTCACCCATGGCCCTGGCATTGCACAGGATGGTCCCATAGAGCAGCCCCCATTTGATATTGGGCAGGGTTACCCGCCAGAAGGTCTGTAGCCCGGTGGCGCCGAGCACGGTGGCGGCCTCCTCGTCGTCGCGCCCCTGTGCCTGCATCAGCGGGATCAGCTCCCGGGCGACGAAGGGGAAGGTGACAAAGATCGTCGCCAGCACGATGCCCGGTACCGCAAAGACGATCTTGATATCGTGCTCGATGAACCAGGAGCCGAACCACCCCTGGGCGCCGAAGATCAGCACATAGATCAGGCCAGCGATCACCGGCGAGACTGAAAATGGAAGGTCGATCAGGGTGCTCAGGACCTGTTTGCCGCGGAACTCGAAGCGGGCGATGGCCCAGGCGGCGGACACGCCAAAGACCAGATTGAGCGGCACCGCGATGCCGGCGGCCAGCAGGGTGAGCCGCACGGCGGCCAGCGCGTCGGGGTCGGTCACGGCGGCAGCCGCGGTCCCCCAGCCCTTGGCCAGGGCCTGATGGAAGACCACCACGAGCGGTAGCAGCAGAAACAGGACAAAAAAGCTCAGGGCGAGGGTCAGGATCAAGGCGCGCACCCAGGGCCGTTCGCGGGTGGCGGCGTTATTCTCGTAGCGACCTTCGCGGGCGTGGCCGGTCGCGGGCAGAATGGCGGCGGCGCTGGCCATCAGCGATTCCTCCCGGTGCGCCTGGCACTCCAGGCCTGTAACAGGTTGATCGCCAGCAGCATGAGGAATGAGAACAACAACATCACCACCGCGATGGCGGTGGCGCCCGACTCATCATACTGCTCCAGCTTGGTGATGATGATCAGCGGCGCGATCTCAGACACCATCGGGATATTGCCGGCGATGAAGATCACCGATCCGTATTCACCCACCGCGCGGGCGAAGGCCAGGGCAAAGCCGGTGAGCAGGGCGGGAGTGAGCACCGGCAGGAGCACCCGGGTGAAGGTCTGGCTCCGGTGCGCCCCCAGGCTTGCCGCCGCCTCCTCCAGTTCGGTCTCCAAGTCCTCCAGCACCGGCTGCACCGTGCGCACCACGAAGGGCACACCGATAAAGATCAGTGCCACCAGCACCCCGAGCGGGGTGTAGGCGACCTTGATCCCGAACGGGGCCAGCAAGGCGCCGAGCCAGCCGTTGCCGGCCCACAGCGCGCTCAAGGCGATCCCCGCCACCGCGGTGGGCAGCGCAAAGGGCAGGTCGATCAATGCATCCACCAGCTTCTTGCCGGGAAAGCTGTAACGCACCAGGGACCAGGCCAACATCAGCCCGAAGACCGCATTGATGGCCGCCGCCAACAGCGCGGCGCCGAAGGACAATTTGTAGGTGGCCACCACCCGCGGGGCGCTGACGATGGCCCAGAACTCGCCCCAGGTGAGCGAGGCGGTCTGGATGAAGACCGCCGCGAGCGGGATCAGCACCACCAGCGAGAGATAGACCAGGGTGTAGCCCAGTGACAGGCCGAAGCCAGGCAAGACCCGGGTCTGGCCGGTCGGGTTGAAAAAGCTGACGGCGGCGCTCATCGCGGCCCCGCCGTCAGGGGGCTGGGAGGGTTCATCGATCCGGCCTCGGGGGTGAAAAAATGGGGTGGATATGTCTGGAGTTGAGCTTAACAAAGGGCGCAAATAACTGGAACAGGCAAATTGTTATCTCGTTATTCCAGATTCGTCTAACAGGGCTGCCCCGTTCGCCCTGAGCCTGTCGAAAGGGGAGATGCGCTAACCTTTGCAGGATTTTTTTGTTCGGAACCGATCGGCGACGCGCTCTAATGCGCTGCCACGCCCACCCCGAGGAACGACCCATGACCCACCGCCTTAACCTGATCTCGCGCCTCGCCGGCACCCTGCTGGGGCTCGCCTTGCTCACCGGCACCCAGGCCGCCGATAGGATCACCCTGCTCAACGTCTCCTACGACCCGACCCGCGAACTCTACCAGGCGTTCAACCCCGCCTTCGCCAAACAGTGGGAGGCCAAGGGCGGTGGCAAGATCGCCTTCCAGCAGTCGCACGGCGGCTCCGGCAAGCAGGCCCGCGCGGTCATCGACGGACTGGCGGCGGACGTGGTCACCCTGGCGCTGGCCTACGACATCGACGCCATCGCCGCCAAGGGCCTGCTGGCCAAGGACTGGCAGCAGCGCCTGCCACACCACAGCGCGCCCTACACCTCCACCATCGTCTTCCTGGTACGCAAGGGCAACCCGAAGGGGATCAAGGACTGGGGCGATCTTATCAAGGACGGCGTGAGCGTCATCACCCCCAACCCCAAGACCTCCGGCGGTGCGCGCTGGAACTATCTGGCGGCCTGGGCCTGGGCCGCGCAGGCCTACGGCGGCGACGAGGCCAAGGTGACCGACTATGTCAGGCGTCTCTACCAACACGTTCCGTCGCTCGCCTCAGGCGCCCGTGGCTCCATGACCAGTTTTGTCCGGGAGGGGCAGGGCGATGTGCTGCTGTCCTGGGAGAACGAGGCCTTCCTGGCGCTCAAGGAATTCGGGGCGGACCAGTTCCAGATCCTGGCCCCCTCGCTCTCCATCCTCGCCGAGCCCCCGGTGGCCGTGGTGGACAAAAACGTCGATCGCAAGCATACCCGCGAGGCGGCCGAGGCCTATCTGAAGTACCTGTATTCAGAAGAGGGGCAGGAAATCGCGGCGCAGCATTTCTATCGCCCGACCAATGCGGCCGTCGCCGCCAAGTACAAAGACACGTTCCCCGATATCAAGCTGGTTGAGATTGCCGACCTGGGCGGTTGGGCGGCGGCCCAGCAAAAACACTTCGCCGACGGCGGCCTGTTCGACCAGATCTACAACCCGAACTGAGGCGGCCCAGGCAGGCCGTCTCTCGTTCCCACGCTCCAGCGTGGGAATGCCGCGCGGGCGCTCTGCGTCCCGTCTAAGCGTGTCGTGCCCGCTCAGTCGCGCGCGCCGAGTAACGCCGCGCCGATCGCCGCCAACGCGTCCGACCCATACTCCCGCACCGTCTCCAGATGCCCCCACACCGGCTTTGGCCAGCAGGCGTCCGCCGGGTCGCGCCCGATGACATGGACGTGCAACTGCGGCACCACATTGCCGATCCAGGCCACATTGACCTTGGTGTACCCCCGGGTGCCGGTCAGATAGTCCGAGACCCGCTTGCAGTCCGCCAGCACCGCGTCGCGCTCCTCGGTCGGCAGGTCCAGCAGGTTCCCGAGCGCGGTTTCCGGGACCAGGATGAACCAGGGCACCGCGGCGTTCTTGTGCAGCAGCAGATGGGTGGCGGGCAGGCGGCCCAGGCGGTGGCAGTCGGTCAGGAGTTGGGGGTGGATGGAGAATTCGGTCATGGTCGGATTCCTGAATGGGTGGACTGTCACACCGCACTCGCGATGCACGCTGGTGACACCGCTCCAGCGGTGTCACCCATGTGTCAAGCGCTCCGCGCCATGAGCATTTCGACCGCAATATTGGTCTCAGCGGAGAATCGCCCGGCCTTTATCATCGTTGCGGCGAGCGGCGGACCGTCCGCAACTGGAGGTCGAGGCTTTACCGTGAAAGTCGCGCCGGAAGCGCGCTCCAATTCTTCCTCCCCTATTGGGGGAGGGCGGGGAGGGGGAAACGGCCAAGGCGCCCGCCACTTTCATCTTTCGGGGTGGTGCGGGCGCCATGGCCGTTAGCCGGTGGCGACTCCCCAGACCTCCAATATAATCGGTGGTGCCTGCTCGCCGGACCGGCTAACGGCCATGGAAGGGGGGCCTACCACCCCGGAGCATGAAAGTCTGTCAGGCTAACGGGGCACTCCTGGGTTCCTCCGTCGTTTTCAGGTAAAAAAGACTTCAAAGACATTGGCTTGCGGCGACTTTCACGGTAAAGCCTCGACCTCCAGTGGCCGGAACCATGACCAAGGCCAAGCGGGCGGTCATAACACTCATCGCGATTGAATTTGACGGAGAGTCCGAGCGCGGTCTCCACCTCTGCCAGTAACTGCTGGCTGAGCCCGGGGCTTTCCTGGCGGTAGCTGATGAAGACCTGGTTGCGCAACTGGCGGCTTGCCCTGGGGTCCTTACGGGGTTGCGATGGATGGCAACTATGCCACAGACGTGCGCTCGCCGCAGGTCCGGTTGGTGCGGGGCGGCTGCCTTGTGCATTTGACGAGCAAGGGTTTAGCGTTCGTTTCGCTGACAGCGGGCCGCAGTCTCATGCCTTTCCCGTCAGGTCGCACGGCAATCGACGCATAACAAACTCCACGACAGTCTGTGCCAACTGCATTGCCTCAGCGACGTCGGATTCTTCGGGATCGAGCCCCTCGCCCGGATATCGAAACTCGGTTGCGTAGGGGGTCAATTTTGCTGCCGCTTCGGCCAGCTCGTGGAACTGGTAGTCGAGTTTCGCGCACTCTGCCACCAGTGGTGCCAGCAGGTGCGTCTTGCGGAACTGAATATCGTGCAGGGTCAGGTAACCCTTCAATGCCTTTTCCGCCGCTTGTTGGCAGTGATAGGCCGCGGTATCGAGCAGCGGCGGATCGTCGGTATAGAGGCGGTGCGCCGAACGCAGATCGTGCTGCGCCTTGTGCAGCCACTGGCCGACGGCACGCATCTTTTCCTTATCCATGAAGCACCCGCCCGCGATCCAGCGCCTGCCGTTCCAGCGAGGTCGCGACCCGGGCGGCCCGTGTGACCTCGTCGCGCGTTCGTACCACGATTTCAATTGGTAGGGTGAGTCCGTAGAGACTGCGATAGACCTCCTGCGCACGGCGATAGCCGGGCTGGTCGGAGGTGCTGAGAATGACCAGAAGATCGATATCGCTGTCCGCGGTTGGGTGTCCCCAAGCTTGGGAGCCGAATAATAGGATTTGCTCCGGATGGACCGCATGAACGATGCGACGCACGGCCTCGTCGAGTAGTTCGGGGCTGATTGTATCCATGGTCAATCCTCCGCCGGGTGTTCCAGCAATGGTTGGTTGGCCGTGATCGTTATGCCTGCTAGTGACGCACTTGGCGCGGAGCGCCAAACACAGGCGTGACACCGCTGGAGCGGTGTCACGAGAGGGTGATTGCGGCTCCTGGGGGTCGCTCCTACGTAGGTAGGAGCGGCCCCCAGGCCGCGACGAGCCGGAGTAGTAACGATCACGGCGGAGTCGTCTCCCGCTGGCTCGGCCGGCGCTCGATCAATGCAAGTAGCTTGTGGTCATCGAGCGGTCCGTCATAGATGCCCGGCAGGCCCGCCGGGCGGCGGCGGTAGCGCTTGTAGGGCCACACATACTGCTCGGGGCAGATGGCGACACACTGTTCGATGCCGCGGTTGAGCGCGGTGGCGGCGACCACGTCGTCGTCGCTGTCGATGCCGGCGGGGGCGGGGATGCAGTGCATCCGGAACCCGGCGGCGTCCGGCAGGCGCTGTGCGAACATGAAGATTACCGGGGCGCCGGTGCGCCGCGCCAGCCGGTTCACCAGCAGCATGCTGAAGGCCGGGATGCCGAACAGTGGGGCGAAGACGGCGCCCTTGTCCTCCTTGGGCTCCTGGTCCGGCAGCACGCCGACATAGTCGCCGCGCTCCAGGGCCTGGACCAGCACGCGGATGCCGCGGGCGGTGATGGGCGCGAGTTCAGCGCCGCAGCGCTGACGCGCGGCCAGGATCAGGCCGTCCAGATAGCGCTGCGGCTTGTAGAAGATCGCGGTGGGTCCCTGGCGGGCCAGGTGCAGACCGGCCAGTTCCCAGGCCCCCAGGTGGGGTGACAACACAATTAGACCCTTGCCGGGTTGGCGGAGTAAGAACTCGGCCCCATGTACCTCCCTTACCAGGTCGTGCACCTGCGGCAGCGGACGCAGCCACAGATAGCCGATCTCCAGATAGGTCTTGCCGAATTCGACCAGGTTGCGGTCGCGCAGTGCAATCAGCTCCGCGTGGTCCAGGGCTGGCAGACAGAGCTTGAGATTGATCAGTGCGTTGCGCCGTTGGCGGTTGGGCCAGTGGATGAAGACCCAGCCGACCCAGGCACCCAGGCGGTGGAGCGCCGACAGCGGCAGGCGCGCGAGCAGTTGCACCAGCGCACGCGCGATGCGGTCGATCACCGCGATCCGCAGGCGCCGCCAGGCGCTCAACTTTCTTCTCGCCACCGGCTCCACTCCTGATGATGGCGCGGCCTGGGGCCGCGGCCAGTTGTTACACTGTCGGTTCCGCGGCGCTCGCGCGTGAGCGGCGTCCGACGCACGATCATGACCAACAAACGAGGTATTCCAGCGTGAGTGACGATCACCCAAAAGGCCTGACCCCGGATGAGGCCCACCAATTGCTGCACGAGCACCCCCAGGCGGTCCTGGTGGACATCCGCTCCAGTATGGAGTTTCTGTTCGTGGGGCACCCCAAGGGGGCGGTGCATGTCGCCTGGATCGACGAACCGGACTGGGTCGTCAACCCCCATTTCACCACAGAGATCCGCAAGCTGCTCCTGGGCGGGGTCGCCTGCGAGCCGGGCACTCCCTGCGCCCCGGTGGTCCTCATCTGCCGTAGCGGCAAGCGCTCGCTGGAGGCCGGCAAGGCCCTGCTCAAAGACGGGCTCAAGTCGGTCTACCATGTGGACGAGGGGTTCGAGGGCGACCTGGACGAGGATCACCACCGCAGCACCACGGGCGGTTGGCGCTTCCGCGGGCTGCCCTGGGAGCAGTGCTGACCGGCACCTTTTTATCCTAGAAAGAGCATCTGGCCGCAAATGAACGCAAATAAGCGCAAATAAATCTGAGGCTTAGAAGTGCCCTGCAGGCCGCCCGGCGGGTGAACACACGGAACACCGCAGTGCCATGATTATTTGCGTCTTTTTGCGTTCATTTGCGGCTCAACTGCTCTTGCTATGTTTATCGTCCCCGGCCCCGCCGCGGGCGTGAGATTACTCCCGTTCCTCGATCCAGGCGACTTGGATGGCCTCCAGCACCTTCTCACCGCAGCGCGCCGGGTCGTCCGCGAACTCCGGGAGCGACTCGACCCAGGTGCGCAGGTCCAAGAAGTTGAGAAAGCGCGGGTCGCGCTCGGGGTGCGTCTCCTCCAGTGCGATGGCGATCTCCCGGGTGTCGGTCCACTTCAGTGCCATGGGCGGTTCTCCGAATGCATGCCTGGGGACTTTCCCCAGACCCTGGATAATAGTACAGGATTAACAGGATTTCTCAGGATTAACAGGATAATTCACCCGGCCGCTCGAAGTGAAATCCTGTTAATCCTGCCGAATCCTGTTAATCCTGTCCATATACCCTCAATTCATACCAGCCCTAGCCGGTAGACCCTACCGCCGCTCCGACACCATGTTGATGGTGTAGAGCGGGATCTGGATCACCAGGTCCTCCTCCCCGACCAGGGCCTGGCAGCTCAGACGCGACTCGGGTTCCAGACCCCAGGCGCGGTCCAGCAGGTCCTCCTCCAGGTCATCGGCGGGCGCGAGCGAGTCGCCGCCCGCGCGCACGATCACATGGCAGGTGGTGCAGGCGGCGCAACGGTCGCAGGCGTGTTCGATCTCGATCCCCTGGGCCAGTGCGGCATCGCAGATGCTCACCCCCGGCTCGGCCTCGATCACCGCCCCTTCCGGGCAGAGGGTCTCATGGGGCAAAAAGGTCAGGCGTGGCATCAGCTCGACTGCTCCGGGTGGACGAACTCAACGACCCGGCGCCCGGCCATGGCCGCGTGGATGGTCCGATTCATGCGCCGCTCCACATAGAATGCACAGGTCCGCTCCAGGGCGCCGATGGCGTATTGGATCATCCCGGCCTCGGTGCTGGTGAGTGTGGCCTCGAACCGGGCCAGGGCCTGGTCGATCCGCGCCCGCTCGGCGGTGTCCAGCAGTGCCTCGCCATCGCGTGCGAGTGCGGAGCGTAGGGCCTCGCGGACCCGCTCGCCGTCGAGCCGCTGCTCGTGCAGCCGCCGAGCCGCCAGGTCTTCGCCGGCGTGCTCCAGCGAGGCGCGCAACATGGACTCGATCTCGCCATCGCTCAGTCCGTAGGACGGCTTGACCTCGACCCGTGCGCTGACCCCGCTGGTCTGCTCGGCCGCGCTCACCCGCAGGAGCCCGTCGGCGTCGATCTCGAAGGTGACCCGGATGCGCGCTGCCCCGGCGATCATCGGCGGGATGCCCCGCAGCTCAAAGCGCGCGAGCGAGCGGCAGTCCGCCACCAGATCGCGCTCGCCCTGGAGCACATGGATGGCCATGGCGGTCTGGCCGTCCTTGAAGGTGGTGAACTCCTGATAGCGGGCGGCGGGGAGTGTGGTGTTGCGCGGGATCAGCGGCTCCACCAGGCCGCCCATGGTCTCGATCCCGAGCGAGAGCGGGATCACGTCCAGGAGCAGGAGGTCGTCGCCCGGGCGGTTGCCAGCCAGCAGGTCGGCCTGAATCGCCGCCCCGATGGCGACCACCCGATCCGGGTCGATGTCGCCCAGGGGCGCGCGGCCGAACAGCTCGGCCACCCGCTCGCGTACCAGCGGAACCCGGGTGGAGCCACCCACCAGGACCACCGCGTCAATGTCGGCGGTGCTTACCCGGGCGTCGCGCAGCGCGCGGCGGCAGGCGGTCAGGGTGCGCCCGATCAGGGGGTCGATCAGGGCGTTGAAGGTCGCGCGGTCCAGGGTCCCGCTCCAGTGGCGGCCGTCCGGCAGGTCGAGCTGCAATTCGGCGCTGGGCTCCTGGCTCAAGCGCTCCTTGGCGGCGCAGGCGACCTGCATCAGTCGGCGCAGGGTGCCGGGGTCGTTGTCGGCGCCGATCCCGGCCTGCTCGATGACCCAGTGGGCCACTGCCCGGTCGAGGTCGTCGCCGCCGAGTGCGGAGTCGCCCCCGGCGGCCAGGACCTCGAAGACCCCGCGGGTCAGGCGCAGGATGGAGATGTCGAAGGTGCCGCCGCCCAAGTCATAGATCGCGTGTACGCCCTCCTCGTCCCCCGTATCGCGCCGGTCCAGGCCATAGGCGACGGCGGCGGCGGTCGGTTCGCTCAAGAGTCGCAAGACCTTGAGCCCGGCGAGCGTGGCCGCGTCCTTGGTGGCCTGGCGCTGGGCGTCGTCGAAATAGGCCGGAACCGTGATCACCACCCCGGTCAATGGCCCGCCCAGGGAGTCCTCGGCGCGCCGCGCCAGGGTCTTCAAGACCTCGGCCGAGACCTCCACCGGGGTCAGGTCGCCGCCCGCCGTGCGGATGCGCGGGACCGCCGAGTCGGTGTCGACGAAGCAATAGGGCAGGTGCCCACCCAGTCGGTGGACGTCCGCCAACCCGCGCCCGATCAGCCGCTTGGCCGAGGCAATGGTGTTGAGCGGGTCAGCGGCGGCGGTGTCGCGCGCCGCGTGCCCGACCAGGGGTGGCGCGGTGGCCGAGAAGCGGACCACGGACGGCAGCAGGTGACGGCCCTGCGCATCGGCCAAGGTCTCGGCGACGCTGCCGCGTACGCAGGCGACCAGCGAGTTGGTAGTCCCCAGATCGATGCCAGCGGCCAGCCGGTGTCGATGGGGGGCGGCGGACTGGCCGGGTTCAGCGATCTGTAACAGTGGCATGTGCGTTCATGGGCGTTCACTCGCGGATAACAGTGTAATCAGTAGCGCCCGTCGATGGCCGATTCGAGCGCCTCGGCGTCGCGTCGGCACTTGTCCATGAACTGGAGCTTGCGTACAACCTCCCGGGCGGTCTCCAGATTGGCGGGGGAGGGGGTGGCGAACAGCCCCTCCAGTTCCTTGTCGAGTGCCACGCTCTGTTCCGCCAGTTGGGTCAGGACCCGGGCGACCGCGGCCTGTGGATTGGGGCTGGTCTGGGCCTCGGCCAGGGTCTCGCGCAGCTCCATCTGTTCCATCAGGAAGGCCCCGTCCTTGCTGGTCTCGCTGGTGGTGCCGGGGTCGCCGGTATGCAGGGCCAGCAGGTATTTGGCCCGCGCCAGGGGGTCCTTCAGGGTCCGATAGGCCTCGTTGACCTGGGTCGACGCCTGGAGCGACCAGCGCTTTTCGTGGTCCGCGGCCACGGCGAAGCGGTCGGGGTGGGTCGCCGTCTGGAGGGTGCGGTAACCCTCGGCCAGACGCTTGGCGTCCAGCGCGAAGCCCACGGGCAGCTCGAAAAGCTCGAAATAATTCTTGGAGAAGTCCAACACGGCGGCAGCGGCTAGACGTTGAAGCTCTCGCCGCAACCGCAGCCGTTCTTGGCGTTGGGGTTGTTGAAGCGGAAGCCCTCGTTCAGTCCCTCGCGGCCGAAATCAAGCTCGGTCCCGTCCAGATAGAGGAGGCTCTTGGGGTCGACGATGACCTTCACGCCGCGGTCCTCGAATACCTGGTCGTCGGGTCCCAGCGCGTCGGCGAACTCCAGCACATAGGCCATGCCGGAACAGCCGGAGGCGCGCACGCCCAGGCGTATGCCGAGGCCCTTGCCACGGTTGGCCAGCGAGCGGCTGACATGGTCGGCGGCGGCGGTGGTGAGTGAAATAGCCATAGGAGCGTTCTCCGGGATCGACGATCCCAAGGGCGGGCGGTGCGTCCCCGCGTGGCGAGATCCTAGGCCCTTGGGGAACGCTGTAGCAAGACTTCAACGGCCTGCGGTCTGTTCTCAGGCCGGCTTGCGTTTGGCGGCATAATCGTTGATTGCCGCCTTGATGGCGTCCTCCGCCAGCACCGAGCAGTGGACCTTGACCGGGGGCAGCGCAAGCTCGTCGGCAATCTCCTGGTTCTTGATCTGGCTGGCCTCGTCCAGGGTCTTGCCCTTGACCCACTCGGTGAGCAGGCTGCTGGAGGCGATGGCGGAGCCGCAACCATAGGTCTTGAAGCGGGCATCCTCGATCACCCCCGCATCGTTGACCTTGATTTGCAGGCGCATCACGTCCCCGCAGGCGGGGGCGCCGACCATGCCGGTGCCCACACTCGGGTCGTCCTTCTCGAACGAGCCCACGTTACGTGGGTTCTCGTAGTGGTCAAGCACCTTGTCACTGTATGCCATCTGGTTTTACCTTAGTATCGAAGCCACCCGCCGACAGGATGGTAGCTCTGGTCAAGCGTAGATCTGGCCTCGGGGAGCCAACATCAAGCCAAAGACACCCTAGCCGGAATGTCTCACGCCAAGGCGCCAAGTACGCCAAGGATAGGATTCTTAAACTAACGCAAGAAGATTGGCGATCCTTGCAGCATTGAGTATGAGGCGCCGATTATTTTCCAAGGACGTGTTTCCTTGGCGAGCTTGGCGCCTTGGCGTGAGACACATGAGGGGTGTCCTAGTGCCCTACCCATTGTACTGACTTGAGATCCACCCCGTCCTGGAACATCTCCCACAGGGGCGAGAGTCCGCGCAGACGCTCCACCTGGGTGCGGATCTTGGCGATGGCGTAATCCACCTCGTCCGCGGTGGAGAAGCGCCCCAGGGTGAAGCGGATCGAGCTATGGGCCAGTTCGTCCTCGCGCCCGATGGCGCGCAGGACATAGCTCGGCTCCAGGCTGGCGGAGGTACAGGCGGAGCCGGAGGACACCGCCAGGTCCTTCAGGGCCATGATCAGCGATTCGCCCTCCACATAGGCGAAGCTGACATTGAGATTGCCGGCCACCCGTTGTTGCTCGTCACCGTTCAGGAAGACCTGATCCAGGTCCTTGAGCCCATCCCACAGGCGTTGGCGCAGGGTCAGCACCCGGGCATTCTCGTCGGCCATCTCCAGGCGCGCGATCCGAAAGGCCTCGCCCATGCCGACGATCTGGTGGGTGGCGAGCGTGCCGGAGCGCAGGCCCCGTTCGTGGCCGCCGCCATGCATCTGCGCCTCGATCCGCACCCGCGGCTTGCGCCGCACATAGAGTGCGCCGATGCCCTTGGGTCCGTAGGTCTTGTGGGCCGAGAAGGACATCAGGTCGACCGGCAGGGTCTGAAGATCGATTGCGACCTTGCCGGTGCTCTGGGCGGCATCGACGTGGAAGAGTGCGCCGCGCGCCCGGGTCAACTCGCCGATGGCGGTCAGGTCCTGGATGACGCCGATCTCGTTGTTCACATGCATCACCGACACCAGGATGGTGTCGTCGCGCAACGCCGCCGCGAGCCGGTCGAGGTCAATCAGCCCGTTCGGCTCCGGGTCCAGGTAGGTGACCTCAAACCCCTCACGTTCCAACTGGCGGCAGGTATCGAGCACCGCCTTATGCTCGGTCTTGACCGTAATCAGGTGCCGACCGCGCTTTTGGTAGAAATGGGCCGCGCCCTTGATGGCCAGGTTGTTGGACTCGGTGGCGCCGGAGGTCCAGGCGAGCTCCCGGGGGTCCGCGTTGATCAGTTCAGCCACCTGGCGGCGGGCGTCCTCCACCGCGCTCTCCGCCGCCCAGCCGAAGGCGTGTGAGCGCGACGCCGGATTGCCGAAGTTACCGGCGTTGGTGAGACAAGCGCACATGCGTTCAGCCACCCGCGGATCGACCGGGGTGGTGGCTGAATAATCCATATAGATCGGAAGCTTCATAACGAACTCCGCACCGTCGCGGCGGCGGCACCGGGGCTGGCTGCCCGCGGGCGCCGACTCACCGCGTGGCCGGTCAGGCGGCTGATTGGTTGAATGAGACGTGCGTCAGGCGGGTGCCGCGGCGGCGTTGGCGCCCAGGTCCAGCGCCGGGTCGGTGCCGGCGCTGGCGGCGGCGCGCGCGCGCGCCGCCGCCGCCGCGCGGCGGTCGATGAGCTCTTGGAGTGTAATGCTCTCCAGGTAGTCTTGAATGCGGATGCTCAAGTCGTGCCACAGCTCGTGGGTCAGGCAGGGCTCGCCATTCTGGCAATTCCCGGCCCGGTTGCAGCGGGTGGTGTCGATCGTCTCGTCCACCGCCGCAATCACCATGGCGACTGGGATGTCAGCGGCCGGGCGCGCCAGATTATAGCCGCCGCCGGGACCGCGCACGCTGGTGACCAGGGTGCAGCGGCGCAGCTTGGCGAAGAGTTGCTCCAGGTAGGACAGTGAGATTCCCTGGCGCTGGGCGATGTCGGCGAGCGCGGTCGGCCCCTGCCCCTGATTGAGGGCCAGATCGAGCATTGCGGTCACCGCGTAGCGGCCTTTGGTGGTTAGTCTCATGCGGGCGTCCTCATGTGCAACTCACTCCCCGGTGGGGATTTTCGAGCGCATGGTACGTTAACCAAGCACATTGATCAATTAATCGCTCAGGCCGGCGGCGTCGCGCCACGGTCCGGCGCGTCCGGCGCCCCTGGGTCCAGGCCGTCCGCCGCGCTGGGGGAGTCGATCACGCCCGCGTCCAGGTCCGCGTCGTGGTCGAAATGCTGCATGATCCCACGGCGCTCCAGCGCCTGGGACATAGCCTCCAGGCGGCTGTCCATGTGGTGGATGTGGTCGAGCAACCGGTTGATGGCATTGGCCACCGGGTCCGGGGCGTCGCGGGTGGCGCCATAGGCGTCGAAGCCGATGCGCGCGGCGGTGTCGGCACGGCGGCGCCGATCCGCATCCTGCTCGCACTCGATCACCCGCCCGGGGATCCCGACCACCGTGGCCCCCGGTGGGACCGCCTTGACGACGACCGCGTTGGAACCGATGCGTGCCCCATCGCCGATCGGAATGGGTCCCAGCACCTTGGCCCCGGCGCCGACCACAACGTCGCGCCCGAGCGTCGGATGGCGCCGGCCCTTCTGCCAACTGGTGCCGCCCAGGGTCACGCCGTGGTAGAGGGTGCAGTCGTCGCCGATGACGGCGGTCTCCCCGATCACCACGCCCATCCCGTGGTCGATGAACACCCGGCGGCCGATCACCGCGCCGGGGTGGATCTCGATGCCGGTGAACAGCCGCGCCACATTCGACAGCACCCGGGCCGGCCATTTGAGGTTGCGCACCCACAACCAGTGGGTCGCCCGGTGCGCCAGCACCGCATGGATGCCGGGGTAGGTGGTCAGGACTTCGAAGCGGGTACGGGCCGCGGGGTCGCGTTCAAAAACGCCCGCGATGTCTTCTTTGATCCGGTCAAACATGGGGTTCCTTGGGGTGTGGGTCCGCGGCCGGTGGTGGCGCCTCGGCGGGGCGCCGCGCGCCTTTGCGCCCTTGGGCGGCGCTCAGGATGCCCCGCAGGATGTTGAGCTCCACCCGATCGGGGCGCGCCCGGTTGAACAGGTTCCGCAGCCGCATCAGGAGCTGGGTCGACTGGTTCGGGTCGGCGAAACCGATCTCAAGCAGGGTCTGGGCCAGGTGCGTATGGAAGCCCGCCATCGCCTCCGCGGTGGCCAGTTCGCGGGGCGGTGGCGCCAATGGCTCGGCCTGACCCTCCCGCCAGGCGCGCCGGATCTCGTAGGCCAGTACCTGCACGGCGGCGCCCAGGTTGAGCGAGGAGAATCCGGGGTCGGTCGGGATCTGCACCAGTTGGTGGCAGCAGCCCAGTTCATCATTGGTCAGGCCGGAATTTTCCCGCCCGAACACCAGTGCGACCTCCCCCAGCGCGGCCTCCGCCAGCAGCAGGCGCGCCGCCGCCGCCGGTTCCAGCAGCGGCCAGGCGAGCGAGCGCGGCCGGGCGCTGGTGCCGATCGCCAGTCGGCAGCCGGCGAGCGCCCCCACCAGGTCGGCGTGGATTCCGGCGCGTTGCAGCAGGTCGTCCGCCCCGGCGGCGTAGGCCAGGGCCTGGGCGTCCGGTGGGTGGCGTGGGTTGGCCAGCTCCAGGCGCGTGAGACCCATGGTCTTCATCGCCCGGGCGGCGCTGCCCAGATTGCCGGTATGGGTGGTCCCCACCAGCACGCAGCGGATGTGCTCCAGTGGTGCGTTGGGGTGTTCGACGGGGGGCAAGATGGTTGGCTCGATCATGGGGCGACAAGTTCTTCAGAATATCACTCCATTGTCAATCTTTGATCGCCGCGCGCCTTGGGGTATTGTGTCACCTATGAATCCCACGCTAAATATTGCTATCCGTGCCGCCCGTGCCGCAGCCAAGGTGCTGCTGCGTTATTACGAGCGGGTCGATCAGGTCAAGGCCCAAACCAAGGGCCGCAACGACTTCGTCAGCGAGGTCGATCGCGGCGCCGAACAGGCGATCATCCAGGAGCTGCGCGCCCGCTTCCCCAATCACGCCATCCTCGCCGAGGAGAGCGGCGCCCAGGGGCAGGGCGAGTTCGAGTGGATCATCGACCCGCTGGACGGGACCACCAACTATCTCCATGGCTTTCCTCAGTTTTCAGTCTCCATCGCGCAGCGCCACCGCGGCCAGCTCGAGTGTGCGGTGGTCTACGATCCGTTGCGCGAGGAGCTCTTCACCGCCGCCCGCGGCGAGGGCGCCCAGCTCAACGACCGGCGCCTGCGCATCGCCACCCGGCCCTCGCTGGAGGGTGCCTTGATCGGCACCGGCTTTCCCTTCCGCGACCAACGCCACATCGACGCCTATCTGGCCATGTTCAAGGACATGACGCTCAACACCGCCGGGCTGCGTCGCCCCGGCTCCGCCGCCCTGGACCTGGCCTGGCTGGCCGCCGGGCGCACCGACGGTTTCTGGGAGTTGGGCCTGTCCCCCTGGGACTTCGCCGCCGGGGCACTGTTGGTGACCGAGGCCGGCGGGACCGTGACCGACCTCTGCGGCGGGAGCCGCTATTTCGACACCTGCAACCTGGTGGCCGGCAACCTCAAGATCCATCAGTCGATGATCGAGCTGATCCGCCCGCACCTCGGCGGAACCCTGACGGCCTGACGGATGCCACAGCTGTAGGTGTTGGAGAGTGGGCCGCCCGGGCTCGCGGCCAGCAGCACGATCCCGGCAACCGTGGTTGGTCCCGGGTGAGGGTCCAGATCAGGATGGCGGCCAGGACCGGGAGCGCCACGAGCTGACCCAGCGTCGCGAGCGCCACGGTCCTGGGGTAGCGCAGCACCCGTCCCAGGTCCGCGGGCGTCAGGTCCAGACCCACCGCCAGCATCAGCAGCCAGACCAAGGCCGGGACCGCGAGGTCCATGATCGGGGCCGTTGCGCTCATGGCCGCGCGACCCTCCGCTGCCCCCGCGCGGGCATCGGCTCGCCGGCGTCCTGTCCGCTCGGACGTGCGATCCCGAGCTTCTGCATCCGCGAGCGCAGGGTGTTGGGATTGATCCCCAACCGCTCCGCGGCATTGCCCCTGCCGTTGATCCGCCAGCCGCACGCCTGGCACACGGCGCGGATGTGGTCGCGCTCGACCTCCGCGAGGGTGCGGCGGTCCGCAAGACCGGGAGCGGCTGGCGGCAAGGTCCGCCCGCCCATCGCGCGCGGGAGTCCGGCCGCGGCAACACGAGCGGGCCGCGCAACTCACCCGCCCGCCCATCGCGCGCGGGAGTCCGTCGACCTCCAGGCTCGACCCGGCTGAGAGGATCAGGGAGCGCTCGACGACATTCTCCAACTCCCGCACGTTACCCGGCCAGTCGTAGGCCATCAGCTCGGCCAAGGCCGGGTCCGGGATGCGCGTGACCTGCCGGCCGAGCTTGGGGCGTAGCTTCTCCACGAAATAGCTCGCCAATAATCCGATGTCCTCGCGGCGCTCGCGCAGCGGCGGCAGCTCGATGGGGACGGTTGTATATCCCTGATTTAGCTGCTTATTTCGCTGATTTCGCCCCGTCATCGGCCCCAGATCCCTGCGTATCCGGCCGGGGAGTGCCGCAGGGAGCGACTCGAGCCTGGCCCCTTAACCTTGTCCGTTTCGTGAGTTGACCCCATGACGGTGCCCGAGACGGTCATCTAATCTCCCGAGTGGAAAGACAAACGCGGTTTCTGCCGCCGGACTTGGCCGCGTAGAGTGCATCATCGACCCGCTTGATCCAGGCGTTATCCCTTTCATGAGGCTGGTATTCGGCCACGCCGATGCTCATGGTGACCGCGCCGACCTCGGGGAAGGTTCGGTCCGCAACCAGGGCGCGCAGCTTTTCCGCCGCATGCAGCGCCTGGATTGCCCCGCAGTGAGGCATCGGAATCACAAATTCCTCGCCGCCCCAACGGGCCAGGACGTCGACCTCGCGCAAATGCTGGCCGAGACGACCGGTCAGTTCGATCGATACCTGGTCACCGACGAGATGGCCATGGGTGTCGTTGATCGCCTTGAAGTGATCAATATCGAGCAACAGGAGCGACAATGGTGCGCCGTAACGCGCGGCGCGCGCGATCTCTGCCGCGACCGCCTCCTCGAAATAGGCCCGGTTCCCAACGCCGGTGAGGCGGTCCGTGACGGCGAGTCGTTGCAGCTCCGCGTTGGCCTTCTGGAGCGCTCGATTTGCCGTTTCCGTCGCGTCCCGCGCCTGGACCAGTTCCGCCTCGAACCGCTTGCGCTCACTGATATCGACGAAAGAGCAGATCAGCCGGTCGTCGAGGACCGTGCCGCTGATGACGATATCCTTGACCGTCCCGTCCCGGCTCGTCACGCGAAACTCGTGCGGCGTCACCTGCCCCTGCTGCGCGACTGCCCGTGCGATCCCCGCGCCCCATTGATCGAGCACGACGCGGCGATAGTCTGCGTCCGGATAGGCGCGCAGGAACCAAGCATCGTGGGTTGGGATCTCCTCTGGTGTCCAGCCGAAGGTCTGATCGAATTTGGTGTTGCGGTGAAGTATTCGTTGGTCCGGCTGCAAGCTCGCCACCGCAATGCCGACCGGCAGATGCTCCAGCATCTTGCGCAGGCGCCGCTCGCTGCGCTTCGCCTCGCTTTCGGCCCTCTTCACGGCGGTGATGTCCCGCGACATCCCGAGCAATTCCACCGGGATCCCGTCCGCGGTGCAAACCGGCAACACGTAGACATCGCACCAGATGGTCGAACCGTCCTTGCAGCGATATTCGAGCTCGTAGCGAACCCGCTCCAGCGGGAGCCCGGCTTGGAGGAGAAACGCCAAACGCCAGAAATAGTCCAGCGTGATCGCCTGAGACTCCGGCGTCAGGATCTCCTCGAGCGGCTGCTGCTGGCCTCCGTTGGGGTGAAGCCGCGCAGTCGCTCCACCGAGGGACTGACGTAGGTGATCCGGCCGTCCAGGGACATGGTCCAGATGACATCCGATGCGTTCTCAGCCAGCAGACGACACCGTGCCTCACTGACCTGCTGCCGCTCCTCGGTCTGACGGCGCGCCTGTTCGATCGCGATCAGCTCGCCTTGGGCTTCCTCCAGCCAGCCCATCACGCTCTCCTTGCGATATCCGAGGACCGGGGAATCCAACGCGAAGTCCCCGCTGCCAAGCCGGGCGATCCGCGCGCGAACCTCCGCGGCGGAGGCCCCGAGATTCTCCCGCACCGCGACCTGAGTCCGCCAAAGCAGGACGAGCAGGCCCGAGCCCAAGACCAGGAGGACGGGCGCCGCGCGCGCGCCCAGCGCAAAGGCGACCATCAGGCCGATCGCCAGCAGGATGGCGATCAGGACACTCGGCGCCGCTCGAAACGGTGTCATCATTGCCATTGAGAGACTGTTACCATCGTTCATCAGGGAACATGCACATCAGAACCGCGGCCCGCGCGGCCATCACCACCACGCCTAATCCTGACTGCACCGGGGCCATCGCGCAACTGGCCTGTGGTGCGTCCGTGTCCTTCCGGTAAGGCTGCATGAAATCCGGGCTTTCTTGAGGCGTTGGCGGAATAAGCCGTAGCAGAGTCGGTGCAAGCGGGGTAGGCTCCACCGCGCGGACCGCATCCCGGCGGAACCAACCGAAAACCGTTCCCCGTCGCGTACTCGACCGGGCTTTCTACGGAACCAGGAATTGACGACAGGCCGAGATCTCTACCGCATCCCGGGGTCGGACGGTGCCGGCTTGTCGGCGAGCAAGCGCTTCAGCCGCTCGTTCTCGGCCAAGGCTTCGTCCTTGGCGGCCCGCTCCTGCTCCACGGCCGCCCGCGCCTGCTCGACCTCCGCGCGCAGGTCGTCGAATTCGAGCTGAATGCTTTGCTGTTCGCGCAGATAGTCTTGCCGCGCCTGGTACGCATGGTAGGCGTGTTCTTTCTCGGAAAATGCCTTCAGTGTGTTCATGGCTCGCCTCATCAGAGGATGCGCGCCGGCAGGTCGCGGTGATTGAGCAGCTGGACCTCGACCTGATACATCTGCCCGGTCGCGTCGCGGGCCTTGACGTCGACGACGGTGAGCTTGTCGTCGAGGAATTCCTTCTCGTTATAGGGGTTCTGGATATCCACCGCGGTAATCGCGCGGGGCAGGTCCGCGCCGAGGACGGCGTTGAGGAAATGGATCAGCAGGTCACGATTGGACTCTGCCCCCAGCAGGGCCTTGAAGACGCAGTCAACTGCGCTGGCCCCGGCGCACCGCAACCGATTGTTTCCGGCTATATATGACCAAGGCCGGCCGTGCGCTCATGCTTCAGGGCGGCCGTCCGACCCGCGCTTGGTGCAGGGCGGGCGGTGGGTGCTAGAATGTCGGGCTTTTCCAGCCGTGGCCGGCTTGAAGCACCCCCGCCAGTCGCGCGGTGCGATGCGCCGGTGACAAGGCAAGACCGCCCGGTCTAGTCCGGGTGCATCAGCGTCAGGAGTTCTCAACGATGGCCGGGCATAGCAAGTGGGCCAACATCAAGCATCGCAAGTCCGCCCAGGACAAGACCCGCGGCAAGGTTTGGACCAAGCTGATCCGGGAGGTCACGGTCGCGTCGCGCTCCGGCGGTGGCGACCCAGGCTGCAACCCGCGCCTGCGCCTGGCCGTAGACAAGGCCTTCCAGGCCAACATGCCGCGCGACACGGTGGAGCGTGCCATCAAGCGTGGTAGCGGCCCGGCCGAGGGTGAGGACTACGAGGAGATCCGCTACGAGGGCTACGGCCCGGGCGGTGTGGCGGTGATGGTCGACTGCATGACCGACAACCGCAACCGCACCGCCGGCGAGGTCCGTCACGCCTTCACCAAGCACGGGGGCAACCTGGGGACCGACGGCTCGGTCGGCTATCTCTTCACCAAGCAGGGGGTGATCAGCTTCCAGCCCGGCACCAGCGAAGATCGGGTGATGGAGGCGGCCTTGGAGTCCGGCGCCCAGGATGTCGTGGTCAACGACGACGGCTCCATCGACGTCATCACCGATCCGGACGAGTTCACCGCGGTGAAGGATGCACTGACCAAGGCCGGGCTCGATACCGAGGTGGGCGAGGTGACCTTCAATTGCTCCACCAGCGCCGAGCTGGACCGGGAGACGGCCGAGCGGATGCTCAAGATGGTGGATGTACTGGAGGACTGTGACGACGTGCAGGCGGTCTACCACAACGCCGACATCTCAGACGAGATCATGGCGACCATCGATGGCTAATGAAACGCGTGGGATTGGCTGAAGCCTAGCGTGCCCATCCCCCCAGCGGAGACCCTGCGGCACCGCATCCTGGGCATCGACCCCGGTTCCCGCAACACCGGCTTCGCCGTCATCGATACCGACGGTCACCGCAGTCGGCGCGTGGTGAGCGGCTGTATCCGCGTGGGTGGCGAGCCCTGGCCGGCGCGGCTGGGGCTGATCTTCGACCGGGTCGTGGCGATCGTCACCGAGCATCGACCCCACGACATGGCGGTCGAACAACTGATCTTCGCCCGCGACCCCGCGGCCGCGCTCAAGCTCGGGCAGGCGCGCGGCGCCGTCCTGTGCGCCGGCTTGAAGGGCGGGGTGACGGTACACGAATACAGCCCCAAGACCGTCAAGCTCGCGGTGGTCGGCACCGGCGCCGCGGAGAAGTCCCAGGTGCAGCACATGGTGAGGGTCCTGCTGACGCTACCCGACGAACCGGGCGAGGACGAGGCCGATGCACTGGCCATCGCACTGTGTCACGCCCATTCGATGGGCATCCCGGCGCGCAAACGGGCTGCGGCCTCCTGGCGGGACTGGCGGCCATGATCGGGCGCCTGCGGGGTCAGATCCTCGTTAAGCAGCCGCCCCACCTGCTGCTGGATGTGAACGGCGTCGGCTACGAGCTGGAGGCGCCCATGTCCACCTTCTACGAACTGCCCCCGGTGGGCGACACCGTGACCCTCGTGACCCATCTGGTGGTGCGCGAGGACGCCCACTGCCTCTACGGCTTCGCCCGGGTGCGTGACCGCGACCTCTTCCGCGCGCTGCTCAAGGTGAGCGGAATCGGCGCCCGCATCGGGCTGGCCATCCTCTCCGGTATGGACGCCGCGCGCTTCGTCCAGTGCGTGGAGCAGGAGGACATCACCGCACTCACCCGCGTCCCCGGGATCGGCACCAAGACCGCGCAGCGCCTGGTGGTGGAACTGCGCGACCGCCTCGACGGGGTCGGCGCTGGCTTCGCCACCGTGTCAGCCCCCGGCGCGGTCGGCGCCGGCGCGGTTCCCGGTAGTCCCCCCGGCGCCCTGGCCGACGCCGTCAGCGCACTGATCGCGCTCGGCTACAAGCAGGCCGATGCCAACCGCATGGCCCGTGCAGCCGACGACGGCGCCCGGCCCTCGGAAGAAATCATCCGCGCCGCCCTGCGCGCGGTGAACCCCACCTAACCCGGATTTCTCGCGAGTTTCACACCAAGCTCGCAAAACTTACCAAGTTTTCCAGTGTGTTATCCGAAGCCCGGGAATTGCTCACGCCAAGACGCCAAGAAGAAACAAAGAGATGTCCGCAGCATCGGCATCACCCGGAGGGTGCGTTGCTGAACGCCGATAACGTTTTGAAAAATCTTGGCGAGCTTGGCGCCTTGGCGTGAGATATCCGGGCTAGCTCCCTGGGTAGAGGTTCGGCAGCGGATCGGTGCCCGCTGACGCATCGGTGCGCTCCTGCGCCAACAGGGCGGGTTCCAGGACCTGCCAGGCGGCGGTGCCGTCCCAGTCCTGTCCGGCCGGGGCGTAGATGGCCCGATCGATCGCCTCAAGCAGGCCGCCGGCGGCCGGACCCAGGCGCTCGCCGAGCTCGCCCAGACCGCCCGGCGGGTGCTGCGGCCAGCGCGCCTGGCCCCATGCGAGCAGGGCGGTGCGGGCGGCGCGCAGATCGCCCGCGCTGCACGCCTGGCGCGCCTGGGTGCGGGCGGCACGGATGGATTCGACCTGGCGGGCGGCGGCCTTGGGGCTCGACGCCCTGGCCCCTGTTTGGCGGCGCACCGCCCAGGCCAGGGTCAGCAGCCAGGCGAGTGCAAAGAACAGTGCCAGCCAGGACCAGGGTGCATGGGCCTGAAGCCCGGCGATGAGTCCGCTGCCGGCCGCCGTCTTGGTTTCAGTCGCCGCCGCGTCGCCCTGCGGCGCCGCGGGCTCAGGTACGGGCGCCGCGGTGGGGGCCGTGGTGGCCGGCCGCGGCGGTTCGGCGACCGCGTTGTCGCCCGGTGCGACCTGGACCGTGCGTGCGGGGATGACCGCCACGCGCGCCTGGTCGGTGGTGGTGTCCCACCAGTCGAGTCGAATCTCCGGCAGGGTGAGTGCCCCGGCGCGGGTCGGGACCAGCGCGAGCTTCAGGGTCTTGAGCGCGGTGAGGGTCGGGCCCGGGACGTCTTCCAGCTTGGGTGGCTCGGGATAGACCTTGGCGCCGGCCGGTGTGCCGGGGTCCAGGGTCGGCAACTGGGCCGCACTGGTGCCACGGGCGGTGATCGCCAGGGTCCGGGTGACTGGCTCGCCGACTCGCCAGCGCGGTGGGGTTGGGGTCCACTCGTCTGAGAGCTGCACCGACTCGGCCGGCAGCCAGGCGGCGGCGCCGATGTCGGGCTGGGGCCGGATCTGGATGGTGCGATCGGGACCGCGCTCGATCACCCGGCGCCCGGCCGTCTGGTCCAGCAGGTTGGGGAAGCCCGGCCCGAAGTCGCCGAAGTCAGCGAAGGGGCTGCGGCGCGCCGCCCGGGCGTCCGGCATCAGTGCCTCCAGCCGCGGCCCGCCGATGGTGAGCGCGCCGCTGCGTTGCGCCACCACCCGGTAGCGCCGCTCGACCACGCTGTAGCGCTGGCCGTCGACCTCTTCCGTGTAATTCTTGTCATCCCCCTGCCGCTCCAGGGTGGCCCCCTCCACTGCGGGGTCGCCCAGGACCGCGCGCCGCGGCTGCTCCCGAAACAGCACCCGCACCCGATAGATGAAGGGCTGCTGGACATAGGGCTTGGCGGCCTCGATCTGGGTATCGACGAAGATCGGCTTGGGCGCCTGGCCCGCGTTGGCCTGATCCGCCGGTACCACCTCCACCTTGAGCGCCTTGCTCTGCCGACCGCCCTGCGTGAGCGGGGGGACCTCCAGCGTGCCGGTGCGCCGTGGGGCTAGTTCCAGGGTCCACTCCCGGGTCTGGCTCATGGCCCCGTTCACGATGTTCACCCGGCTGCCGCTGGACTGGCCCAAGACCTCGAAGTCCTTGCTCAACGGGCTCAGGTCCGGGTCATCCGCGGATTGGCCCTCGGCGCTGAGGTGCAGGGTTAGGGTCTCGTTGGCGCCGATCCGGTTCCGGTCCAATTCGGCGCTGAATCCATCCGCCCGGGCGAGCGGGACGGCGAGCAGCAGGAGTGCCAACAGAATGAGCCGGGAGATTAGCGGCTGGCGGTGCTTGAGACTCGGCATAGGGGTCGCGCCTGTGTAGATCGAGATTGGCAAACTCACTGCAACCGCCCCTCGCGGCGCAGTTGTTGCAGCAGGAAGCGCTGGCGCAGCAGGCCGGCGGGATCGTCGGGGACGCGCCGCAACTGCGCCTCCATGGCCTGCTGTTGCTCGCGTTGCTCCGGGCTCAGGTCGGCGGTACCGGCGCTGGCGGCCTTGTCGGTGGGTGGGCGGTCATCCGGCTTTCCTTCTTTGGCCGGGCCGGTCGGCCCCGCCGGTTGGTCAGCCGACGGCTTGGCGTCGGGCAAGTCGATCGCAGGCTCCTGCTGACCCAGGTCGCCGGGCTTGGGTGGCGGTGCCTTACCGGTCTGACCGGCCGCTGAACCCTGTGCATTTTGGGTGTCCTTATCCTTGTCCGAGTCCTTGGCCTGCTTGCCGTCGGCGGTCTTGCCGCCTGACTCGGGCTTGGGCTTGGACTCGGGTGGCGCACCCTTCCCGGTCTGTTGGTCCTGACCCTGGGCGCCGGATTGATCGGCGCCGGACGTCTGTTGGTCCGCACCGCCGCCTTGATTCTGTTTGCCGCCCTGGTCATTTTGATCTTTCTGATCCTTCTGGCCGTCTTGCGACTGTTTCCCCTTCTGGTCTTCTTGGTCCTTCTGGTCTTTCTGGTCCTTCTTGTCCTGTCCCTGTTGCCCCTGTTGCCCCTGGTCGCCCGGTTGGTCTTTGCGCTCGTCCTGTTTCTTTTGATCCCGCAACTGCTTGACGAGCTCCAGGTTGGCGCGGGCGTCCGCGTCGTCCGGGGCCTGCTTGAGGGCCTGCTCGTAGCCGGCGATGGCCTCGTCCAGCCGGCCCTGGCGGGCCAAGGCGTTGGCGCGATTGTAGTCGGCGTCCGGCCCGCGGGCGCCGGCCAGGTCGGCCACGGCCGCCGCATAGTCCCCGCTGCGATAGCGGGCGGCGGCGCGCCAGTCCCGGTCCTGGAAACGGGCCGCCGCCGCGGCGGCATCGCCGGCGGCGAGCCGGCTCGCCGCCTGCTGGTCCGGCCGCTGCCACAGGTCATCCCAGCCGAAGGCCCAACCCGGGCTTGGCGGCAACACCAGGGCTAGCGCCAGGACCGGCAGCCACCAGCCGCGTCTGAAAGCCAGCGCCGCGATGGGCAGCAGGACGAGCAGCAACCATGGACCCTCCTCCCGCCACTGGTCGGCAACCAGGCCCTTTTGTTCGACCATGCCGGTCCCGGTGGTGGCGGCCCGCGGTGAGCCGGCGATGAGCGACTTGGTGTCCCGCTCCCCCGGGTCGAAGTCCACATAGCGGCCGTTGCCGGCCCGCGCCAGCCTCTCCAATGCGCCGCGTTCGAGCCGGGACATCGCGATGGCGCCGCCGCGCCCGGCGGCAAAGCCCCCGTCGGCGCCCGGCACCGGCGCCCCCTGGGTAGTCCCGACACCCAGCACCGAGAGTCGATCGCCCTGTGCGGCCAGGGCCCGGGCGGCGGCGTCGGCGCGCTGGCCGGCCCCGCTGTCATCGCCCACGCCATCGGTGATTAGGATCGCCTCACCGCCACCCCCACCGGCCTGGGTCAGCAAGTCGCCGGCCATCGCCAGTGCCCGGTCAGTATGCCGGGGACCCTGGATCGGGAGCAGGTCGGTGGCGAGTCGCTGGACCTGATCGGCAATGGTCCGGGCGTCACCGGTCAGCGGCGAGACGATGAAGGGCTCCGGGCCGAAGGCGATCAGCGCCACCTGGCCCTCGTGGGTGGCGTTGAGCAGGTCCAGGACCTCGAAGCGCGCCCGCGCCAGGCGCGAGGGCGCCACGTCGGTGGCATTCATGCTGGGCGAGAGATCGAGCAGGATCACCCGCTTCGTCGTGGTTGAAAAGACCGGCTGCAGCAGTCGCTCGTAGACCGGGCCGGCCAGGGCGATCGCCCCGATCAGCCAGGCCAGTGCCAGCAGGATGAGCGGCAGGCGGCGCGGCCGGCCCGCCTCGCCCACCAGCAGGTGCGGCAGCAGGTGTACATCCACCAGTCCGCGCCACGCATTGGCCGTGCCCTCGCTACGCCACAGCCCGAGCAGGAGCAACAGCAGGGGCGCCAGTGCCAAGAACCACTGGGGTCTTAGAAAGTGCAGTTCAGGCGGCATCGCGGACTCCCGGCACCCGCCGGCGAACCAGCGACAATGCCATCAGAACACTCAAGACCAAGGCCCCTGCCGCCGGCCAGACAAACAGCGACTCACGCGGGCGGTAGGTGCGCTCGTCGCGGCGGCTCGGCTCCAGCCGGTCCAGCTCCCGATAGACGGCCTCCAGTTCCTTGCGCCCGGTCGCGGCGAAGAAGCGCCCGCCGGTAAGCTCGGCGATCCGCTTGAGGGTTTCTGGGTCATAGTCGTCGCCCTGACGCATCAGACGCACACCAAATGGTGTATTGATGCCGACCTCACCCCCGCCGATGCCGATGGTGTAGATGCGCACCCCGGCCTGTTTGGCCAGTTCGGCCGCCGCCAGGGGCGCCAACGCACCGGTATTGCTGGCCCCGTCGGTGAGCAGGATCAGCACCCGATTGTCCGCCGGCTGCTCGCGCAGGTGCTTGACTGCCAAGCCGATGGCGTCGCCGATGGCGGTCTCCTGGCCGGCCAACCCGACCACCGAGTCGCGCAGCATGGCGGCCACCGTGTGACCATCGAAGGTCAGTGGCGTTTGCACATAGGCATTGCTGCCAAACAGGATGAGCCCCAGTCGGTCCTGGGTGCGCCGCTCGATGAATTTGGCGGCCACCGCCTTGACCACCGCGAGCCGCGAGACCATGCGGTTATCCAGTTCGTAGTCCGCTTGATCCATGCTGCCCGACAGGTCCACCGCGAGCATCAGGTCGCGCCCGGCCATCGGCAGGTGTACCGGCGCCCCGACCCACTCCGGGCGTGCCGCCGCCAGCACCAGCAGCAACCAGGTCAAGAGTGCAGCGGCGACCCGCCACCTGGAGCGGCGCCCGGTCGTCACCGCGGCGACTCCAGGCAGCTCGGCGTAGAAAGGCAGACGCAGCGCGGCCCCACCGGACGGCCTGGCCGGGGGCAACAACGCGGCCAGCAGCGGCAGCGGCAGGGCCGCGAGCACCCAGGGCCAGGCGAGCGAGATCATGCGGTGGCACCTCGATTGGCACGGATCCAGCGCTCGGCCAGGTCCGCCAGGGCCGCGGGGTCCCCGCTGGTCGGCGCGGCGGGGTTGCGGTAAGGGGATTCGGCCAGTACACGTCCCGGCCCCTGCGAGAACCCCTCGCCGCCGCCGGTGGCATCGAGAAAGGCCAGCCAGTCCGCCCCGCTGAGACCGGCCACCCGCTCGCGCGGGAACCGGGTGAGTGCCAGGCGCCGCAACAGGACCGAGACCTTTGCTGCGAAACCCTGCGGGTTCAGCCCGGCGCCCAGTTGTGTACGCAAGGCGTGTAGTTCGCCGAGCGCCGTCCTGACCGCGGCCCCGCGGCGGCGGCGACGCCGCCACAGCACGACGGCCAGCACGAGCGCGCCCAGGGCGAGCCCGGCGATCAGCCACCAGCCCGGGGCCGGCGGCCACCAGGACACCGGCCCCGGCAGGTGCCAGTCGCGCAGCCCGGCCAGGGGGTCGGCGATCGGGGCAGTGGGTAGGGGTGCAGGGTTGGCCATGGACGATGATGCAGCGTGTTGGCGGTCGGGTGGGCCGCAGTTATAACCGAAATTGGCGGTCCTGAGGACCTGGACTGACGGCCCCCGTGGCCCGACGGCGCCCAGCAACGAGCACGCCACCCGCATCCCTCCAGGTCGGCAGCCGCGCCCAAGCGCTATACTCCCGCCCTTTTTGCGGAGTCTCGCCGCCGTGTCATCCCTCGCCGCGTCCACCGCCAAGGTGGGCAGCTACACCTTCCTGTCGCGCCTGCTCGGCTTTGTGCGCGACCTGGCGATCGCCCGGGTCTTCGGGGCGGACGCGGGCACCGATGCCTTCTTCGTCGCCTTCAAGATCCCCAACCTGATGCGCCGGCTGTTCGCGGAGGGGGCCTTCTCCATGGCCTTTGTGCCGCTGCTCAATGAATACAAGGAGCGACGCGACGCCGCAGATACCAAGGGCTTCATCGACGCCATGGCGGGCACCCTGGGGGCGGTCCTGCTGGTGGTGACCCTGCTTGGCATCCTGGCCGCACCGCTCCTGGTGATGCTCTTTGCCCCGGGATTTGGGGACGAACCCGGCCAGAGGGAACTGACGGTGGCGATGCTGCGGCTCACCTTCCCCTATGTCCTGTTCATCTCGCTCACCGCCTTGGCCGGCGGCATCCTCAACACCTACGAGCGCTTCGGGGTGCCGGCCTTCACCCCGGTCCTGCTCAACCTGGCCCTGATCGGCTGCGCACTCTGGCTCGCCCCGCGGATGGACGCACCGATCACCGCCCTGGCCTGGGGTGTGCTGATCGCGGGCATCGCCCAACTCGCCTTCCAGTTGCCGTTCCTGGCGCGTTTGGGGCTGCTGCCCCGTCCACGGCTCGCGCCGCGCGACCCCGGGGTGCGGCGCACCGTGCGACTCATGGGTCCGGCCCTGTTCGGCGCCTCGGTGGGCCAGCTCAACCTGCTGCTCAACACCATCCTCGCCTCCTTCCTGGCGAGCGGGAGCATCTCCTGGCTCTACTACTCGGATCGGCTGATGGAATTCCCCATGGGCCTGCTGGGTGTGGCGCTTGGCACCGTGATCCTGCCGCGGCTCTCGCAGCGCCACGCGGCGGAAGACCCGGGGGCCTTCTCCGACACCCTGGATTGGGGACTGCGCTGGCTCCTGTTGCTCGGGGTGCCGGCGGCGGTGGGGCTCCTGGTCCTGGCCGGCCCGATCGTCGCGACCCTGTTCTATGTCGGTGAACCGGCGGGCGCCGGCTTCAATGCCGAGGATGCCCGTATGACCGCCCGCAGCCTGATGGCCTATGCCCTGGGACTGGTCGGCTTCATCGGTGTCAAGGTGCTCGCCCCTGGCTTCTATGCCCGCCAGGAGATGGTCGTCCCGGTGCATATCGCCGTCATCGCCATGGCGGTCAATGTCGTCGCCAGTCTGCTGCTGATGTGGCCGCTGGGGCATACCGGCTTGGCCCTGGCCACCACCCTCTCGGGGCTCGCCAACGCCGCGCTCCTGCTGTGCGGACTGCGCCGGGCGGCGATCTATCGCCCCCGGCCGGGTTGGGGCGTGCTGCTCGCCAAGGGCCTGGGCGCCAACCTGCTCATGGGCCTCGTGCTGTTCCTGGGCACCGGGCCGATCGACGACTGGTTGGCCATGAGTGGCGGCCGACGGGCCGTGGAACTCGGTCTATGGCTGCTGGCCGGCGGCGGTGTCTATGCCGCCACCCTGCTGGCCGTCGGCATCCGGCCGCGGCACTTGCTCCAGGTCTGAAGGCCATCGCCGCACCGGTTTCGGCTTGTCGCTCCCGCGGCCGAGGCCTGCTGCCGCTCTTGCGCGGGCGTGCTAACCCGGCGTCGCGGGGTTATGCTTGCCCCTTGCCCCGACCCAGTGAGGAGGACCCCCTTGATGAACCCCCTCTCCCATTACGACCCGGACGACCCTTACCCTTCGAGCGACGGCGCACCCATGGCGGAAAACACCGAGCAGTATGAATGGCTGGTGAAGATCAAGGAGAACCTCGAGATACTCTTCGCGCAGGACCCCAATGTATTCGTCGCCGGGGACCTGTTCTGGTATCCGGTCCCCAACCGCCGCATCACCGGCCCGCTGGCCCCGGACGTAATGGTGGTGTTCGGCCGGCCCAAGGGTCCGCGTGGCTCCTACAAACAGTGGGAGGAGGGCGGCATCGCCCCCCAGGTGGTGTTCGAGGTCCTCTCCCCGGCCAACAGTGCCAAGGAGATGGCCGATAAGCGCGGCTTCTATGACACCTACGGGGTGGAGGAATACTACGTCTACGACCCCCCCGCCAATACCCTGGAGGTCTGGCTGCGGCAGGACGGACGGCTGCGCCGGATGTCCCACATCAAGGGCTGGACCAGCCCGCGGCTGGGCATCCGTTTTGCGCTGGGCGGTGCAACCCTGGAGATCTTCGATCCGCAGGGTCAACCCTTCCTGACCTCGGTGGAACTGGCCGCGCGGCTGCGCGAGGCGGCCGAGCGGGCCGCACAAGAAGCCGCCCGGGCCGAGCAGGAGGCCGCCCGGGCCGAGCAAGAGGCGGGACGCGCGGATCGGCAACAGCACCGGGCGCAGCAGGAGTACGAACGGGCGGAGCGCCTGGCCGAGCGGCTGCGTGCCCTGGGCATCGAGCCTTGAGCCCGCCCAGCCCCATCGCCGGCACCGCCACCGCATGAGACTTATCCGCGGCTTACACAACCTGCGCCCAGCGGATCGGGGCTGCGTTGCCACCATCGGCAACTTCGACGGGGTCCACCTGGGACACCGCGCGGTCTTCCAGCGACTGATTGCGCGCGGGCGCGCCCTGGGTCTCCCCGCGACGGTCATCACCTTCGAGCCCCAGCCGATGGAGTTTTTCGCCCCGGCGCGGGCCCCCGCGCGCCTCACCCGCTTGCGCGAAAAGCTCAAGGCCATCCTGGACTGTGGGATCGAGCGTGCCATGCTCCTGGAGTTCGGGCCGCGTCTGGCCACGGTCGATGCGCGCGATTTCGTCCAGCGCCTGCTGCTCGACGGCCTGGGCGTGCGCTTCCTCATGATCGGCGACGACTTCCGCTTCGGCCACGGTCGCAGCGGTGACGAGGCACTGTTGCGCACCATGGGTGCGGCGGCCGCCGACGGGGGCTTTGAGGTCGAGAACCACCACACCATCACCCATGCGCAGGAGCGCGTGAGCAGCACCCGGGTCCGCGAGGCCCTGGCTCGCGGCGACCTGGAACAGGCCGCGCACCTGCTGGGCCGGCCCTACCGGATGCAGGGCCGCGTGGGTCATGGCGACCAACGCGGGCGCACCATCGGCTTTCCCACCGCCAACCTCGACTTGCACCGCCGGGTGAGTCCATTGCACGGTGTGTTCGCCGTCCAGGTCCATGGCCTGCCCGGCGCCCCCCGCCCCGCGGTGGCCAACATCGGCACCCGCCCGACCGTCGATGGCCAGGGGTATCGACTGGAGGTCCACCTGTTCGACTTCGACCAGGACCTTTATGGTCGCCATCTGGAGGTCGAGTTCAGCCTCAAGCTGCGCGACGAGCAACGCTTCGACTCGTTCGAGCAACTGCGCCGCCAGATCGACCTGGACGCGTCAGCGGCGCGGGCGTTTCTCGGCGGCGTGGGCCGGGCACCAGCGCACGAGACGAGCTGCCTGTGAGCCTTGGCTCCCAAGAAAAGCCGTCAAGCCGCAAATGGTCTTTCTAGATTCGCCGATCAACCCCACTCGCCCGGAGCCCCGCCATGGACGACACCCCCTTGCCCCTTGTCTCTGACTCCTTGCCCCTTGCTCCGGACGACCCGCCCGCCGCCGACGCCCTCGCCCCCGCCCTCATCGACACCTTCATCGCCCGCTGGTCCACCGCCACCGGCACCGAGCGGGCCAACTATCAGCTCTTTCTGACCGAGCTCTGCGCCCTGCTCGGCCTGCCCCAGCCCGACCCGGCGCGCGCCGACGGTGAGGACAACGCCTACTGCTTCGAGCGCCGGGTGGTTTTCCAACACGGCGACGGCACCGCCAGCCTTGGCTTCATCGACCTGTATCGCCGCGCCTGCTATGTGCTGGAGTGCAAACAGACCGGCTTGGGACTCGATACCGGCGGCTGGGACAAGGCGATGCTGCGTGCCCACGGCCAGGCGGTGCAGTATGTCCGCGCACTGCCCCCGCCGGAGGGTCGCCCGCCCTTTGTGGTGGTGGTCGACGTGGGTCGCAGCATCGAGCTCTATAGCGAGTTCAGCCGCAGCGGCGGGGCCTACATTCCCTACCCGGACCCGCGCTCGCATCGGCTGCGCCTGGATGACCTGCGCCGGCCTGAGATCCGCGCCCGGCTGCGCGCGCTCTGGCTCGATCCCGGCAGCCTCGATCCCAGCCGCCGCGCCGCCCGCGTCACCCGCGACATCGCCGAACGGCTGGCGCGCCTCGCGGTCTCGCTGGAATCCGCCGGCCACCCGCCGGAGGTGACCGCGTCATTCCTCATCCGCTGTCTATTCACACTCTTCGCCGAGGACGTGGGACTCCTGAAACCGGACGGATTCACCGACCTGCTGCGCTCGGTGCGCGGCGACCCGGCCCAGTTCGTCCCGCTCACCGAACACCTGTGGCGCGACATGAACACCGGCGCCGCCTTCTCGGTGATCCTGCGCGAGCGGGTGCCGCGCTTCAACGGCGGGCTCTTCGCCCAGGGCCAGGCCCTGCCGCTCGACCGCGACCAGCTCGATCTGCTGATCGACGCGGGCCGCGCCGACTGGCGCCAGGTCGAGCCCGCCATCTTCGGCACCCTGCTGGAGCGCGCGCTGGACCCGCTGGAGCGCCACCGGCTCGGCGCCCATTACACCCCGCGTTCTTATGTCGAGCGCCTGGTCCTGCCCACGGTCATCGATCCGCTGCGCGAGGAATGGACCGCGGTCCATAGCGCCGCTTTCAACCTGCACGAACAGGGCAAGGACGCCGAGGCCATCAAACTGGTCAGCGCCTTCCAGGTCCGCCTGGCCGGCATCCGGGTGCTGGACCCCGCCTGCGGCTCGGGCAACTTCCTCTATGTGACGCTGGAACACCTCAAACGCCTGGAGGGCGAGGTCCTGGACACCCTGGAGTCCTTGGGTCAGCGCCAACTGCTGATGGCCATGGAGGGCATCAGCGTGGACCCCCACCAACTGCTCGGGCTGGAACTCAACCCGCGGGCCGCCGCCATCGCCGAGACGGTCCTCTGGATCGGCTATCTGCAATGGCACTTCCGCACCCACGGCGCGGTGAAGCCGCCGGAGCCGGTCATCCGCGACTTCCGCAATATCGAGTGCCGAGACGCCGTGCTCGACTATGACCGCATGGAGTGGGTGACGGATGAGGCCGGCCGCCCCGTCACCCGCTGGGACGGGCGGACCGTCAAGCCCAGTCCGATCACCGGCGAGGCGGTGCCGGACGAGGCCGCCCAGGTACCGCAGGAACGCTATGTCAACCCGCGGCGGGCGCGGTGGCCGGCGGCGGATTTTGTGGTCGGCAATCCGCCCTTCATCGGCGCCGGCCCCATGCGCCGGGCACTGGGCGACGGCTATGTCGAGGCCCTGCGCGGGGCCTGGTCCGAGGTCCCGGAGTCCGCCGACTATGTGATGTATTGGTGGGAGAACGCCGCCGAGCTCACCCGCACCGGGGCACTGCGCCGCTTCGGCTTCATCACCACCAACAGCCTGCGCCAGACCTTCAACCGGCGGGTGCTGGAGCGACACCTCACCGCCGCCGAACCCCTGTCGCTGCGCTATGCCGTACCGGACCACCCCTGGGTGGACGCGGCGGACGGGGCGCAGGTGCGGATCGGCATGACCGTTGGCGAGGCGGGCGAGTCGCCCGGCGTGGTCGACCAGGTGGTGGCGGAACGCACTGGCCAGGGCGAGGGGCTGGAGGTCGATCTGGAGCGGACGGCCGGCCGTATCCATGCGGACCTGCGCATTGGGGCGGATGTGACCGCGGCGGTGGCGTTGCGCGCCAATCAGGGACTGAGCTCCCCCGGGGTCAAGCTCCACGGTGCCGGGTTTATCGTGACCCCGCTGGAGGCAGCGGCCCTGGGGCTGGGCCGGGTGCCTGGCCTGGAGCGGCATATCCGGCTGTATCTCAACGGCCGCGACCTGACGCAGAGTAGGCGCGGCGTCATGGTCATCGACCTGTTTGGCCTGACCGCCGACGAGGTTCGGGGGCGCTATCCGGAGGTCTATCAGCGGGTCCTGGAGCGGGTGAAGCCGGAGCGGGACGCCAAGGGCCACACCAAGGACGGGGCCGGCTATGCGGCCTTGTGGTGGTTGCACGGCAAACCCAGACAGGAGTTGCGGCGCTATCTCGCCGGGCTGCCCCGCTACATCGCCACTGTCGAGACCGCCAAGCACCGGGTGTTCGTCTTCCTGGATCGGAGCGTCCTGCCGGACAACATGCTGATCGCCATCGCGCTGGACGACGCCTGGGCACTGGGCGTGCTCTCCAGCCGCGTCCATGTGTGCTGGGCGCTGGCGACCGGTGCCCGATTGGGGGTCGGCAACGACCCCCGCTATACCAAGACCCGCTGTTTCGACACATTTCCTTTTCCGGCCCCAGCGGGGCCGGAAAAGGAAATCGGCCAACTGGCCGAGGCCCTCGACGCCCATCGCAAGGCGCGCCAGGCGCTGCACCCTGGGCTCACCATGACCGGCATGTATAACGTGCTGGAGCAATTGCGCCGCGGCGAGCCCTTGGGCCCCAAGGACCGGGCGATCCACGAACAGGGCCTGGTCTCGGTCCTGCGCCAGCTCCACGACGAGCTCGACGCCGCCGTCCTCGCCGCCTACGGTTGGGCGGACCTGACCGCCGCGTTGCTGGCAACCGTAGGAGCGGCGCCCCGCCGCGACGGACCTCGCAGCGACTCAGACGCCGCAGATCGCGCCGGAACGGCCCTCCCACCGGCTGAGTCAGGTTCGACGGGGGTGGAAGAAACCATCCTGCAACGCTTGGTCGCACTGAACGCCGAACGCGCGGCGCAGGAGCGCCGCGGCCTCATCCGCTGGCTGCGCCCGGCGTTGCAGAATCCCGGCCAGCCGCCCGGCGCCACCGCCGTCCAGGCGGAGACGGCGCTGACCGCCACCCCCCCCGCGAGCGGCCCCAAACCGGACTGGCCCAAGACCCTGCCCGAGCAATTCCAGGCCCTACGCGCCGCACTCACCACCCGTCCCGGTCCCAACAGCGTCGCGGACCTGGCCCAGTGCTTCACCCGCGCCCCGCGCGCCCGGGTCGCCGAGCTGCTGGAGACGCTGGCCAGCCTCGGCCACGCCCGCCGGCTGGAGGATGGCCGTTATCTGCCCGGCTAGCACGCCCGCCCCGTCGTTCCAGGTACAGGGCCGCGGATGTTCGCGCCTGGGAGCGCCGACATTCTGTCGGCCAACCGCCGCAGGCGGTTCGCGATTTCGCGGTTAATCGCAAAGGGCCTTGGTTTCGCGAGGACCGAACGGCGCTTCGCGCCGTCGCCGACAGAATGTCGGCGCTCCCAGGAGCGGCGACGTTTGATGTGGCCCAAATACCCGCGCAAGGTCCTGGACGTTTCGTTCTGTGGTGGCTGATTCATTGCCGGTATATCCTAGACCACGTTGGTTGTCGGCAAACGATGGGCGGTTCGGGTCGATCGGATAGGCCGTCTTGATGCGGCAGTCATTGGTGAGGATTGTAGTCCATGGGGAGATCTCCCCGCCGTCAGCGGATACCTCGGCGGGACGGGGCGGATGCCCCGTCCGGGCCAGAGGCTTGGAGAATGAGCGATAACGTGATGAATGATATGGATTTCCTCGACGGCTGGGATTTCTTCCATCTGTGGTCGGATCAGTGCTGTCGGTGTCGACACAAGACGCCGACACCCCGGCACACGTGTGCAGCGTTTCCGCAGGGCATTCCCCGGCCTATCCGGTTGGGGGAATTTGATCATCATGAACCCTGGCCAGATGACCAGGGTATTCGGTTCGAGAAACATGAGAGGGCAAACGCGGGGGGACGGCCATAGGCATCGGGCGCGCGCAGTTCATCATGCCCGGCACGGCGCCGGGGCACGATGGTCCCCAAGAAGGCCTTCCCTCTGGCGTGCGCGCACGCCTGTGGCTGCGCGGCGACTGGCTCGGCCAGCGCAATGAACAGTCGTTCCTGTGGTTGCATCTGAACGACGGCCGGGTGCTCGCCTTTCGCCTGCCGACGGCGGCCTTGGCGGACGATGAACCCATTGGCGCGTTGGTGGAGCAGTTCGCGCAGGACCAGCGCGGCACCCTGCTGGAGGCCCGGTTCGGGGACGGTGTCGCGATCCCGCTCTATGCCGCGCCGGCCGCCCCGCTCCCGGCACTGCCGTGGGGCGATCCCAGACATCACGCCGCCCGGGACTTTGCCGCAGGGCTCGATCAGGAAGTCCTGAGCCTCTTGGCCAGCCTCAACCGCCACCGTCAGTGGGACTCGCTGCGCAACTACAACCGCCTGGCCGCCCTCGCCCCGGAACGGCGCAGCCGTCGACTACAGGCCGTGACCCGCTTCCCGCTGCTGGCCGCGCCGGTCCTGCTCAGCGCCCATCGGTATCTGGAGTTCGCGGGCGGCAAGCGCCATGCCTGGCGAAACCACGATGCCAGGGTCCTGGAGGCGATCGATTGGGGCCGCGACCTGACCGGCGCACTCGCCCGCCACTACGGCATCTCCAAGGGCCTGGTTCGCTCACCCATCTGCGCGCAAATGTGGGGCGACACGGCGCTCTCGCATCGGCGACTGCTGCGGCTGCTGGACGGTATCCCGGCCCATCGCCGCCCCCGAGCGTGCGGGGAGTTCACGCAGGCCATCGATCTATTCAACCTCACCAACCTGCTCGACGACGACGCCGACCTCGTACGCCTGGGGGCGACCGCGTTTCGCGAGGGCTTAGAGGCGGTCTGCGCGCCGTTGCAGGAGCGCTTCGCACCCTTGGGGCCCGCGTTCGCGGACTGCTTCGACTTCATCCGGGCGGCCCTTGAACGGGCGCGGCAAGCCCATCCCTGCCCCCGTGGATTGACCGCGCACCGACTGGAGTTGGCCTGGATCGAGTCACGCGGCTTTCGCTCGCTGCTCGTGGCATCGCGGCGCTGGCACGAACGCGTCTGGGACCAGGCAGACCCAGAGCAGAACTGGGACCAGCAAGACCGGACCCGGATTGCGGCCATCCTTGGCGAACACCAAGAGGGTGAGGCGCATGGGCGGGAGCTGTGCGAGGCGGCGGTCCTGGTGCGCGAGGGCGAGACCATGCACCACTGCGTCGCGCAGTATTGGGCCGAGTGCCGCGACCGCGGTACCCGCATCTTCGCACTTGGCATCGGGGCCGAGCGTGCCACCGCGCAGTACCAATTCACTCTGTCCGAGGCACGCTTTTCGCTCGCCCAACTGCGCGGGCCGCACAATGCGCAGGCCAGCGGACCGCTGATGGCGTTTGCGCAGGCCATCCTGACCGAACTCAATGCACTGGGGCGCGCCCCGGCGCGCGCCGAGCTGGCCCTTGACCTGAGCGCCCGGCGGGCCGGTCAAAGTTCCGCGCCTCGCCAGACCAGGCGGCTCGACCCCGCGGGCGAACGCGAGCTGGCGGCGGTGCTGGCGCACCTGCGCCCGGCCCTCGCTGACGGCGAACTGCTGCGCGACTTCATCGCCGGTTACCAATTCCACGGTGGGACGGAGCTTGAGCCCCAGATGGACGTGGGTGACACGCTGGAGTTGGTACGCGAACCAGACAATCCGCATGACCCCCAGGCGGTGGCCGTGCGTTGGGGCGGCGAGCGCATCGGCTATATCCCGCGCCGGGTCAATGCCGACATCGCCCGGCGACTCGACGCCGCAGAGCACCTGGTCGGCCACCTCACCCGACTCGACGCGCATGCCGACACCTGGGGACGGGTGGAGTTCGCCATCCGCCAGGCCCCGGCGCACTGATCCCCGGGGCGCTCGCAGGGCGCGGGCGGCGGCGCCTATCCGTCGGCGTGCCGGCGTGTTCGATTCACTGGCGACAACGGCCAGAAACAATTATCAATCGTGTGCAAAATGCGCGGCCCGTCACATTGTTAAGTTGGCTTGACACTTTGAGGATGTAGTAGACTACCGGACAAGCCAAGCGCCCGGTCCGGAGCCGATCACGCGACCCATGGACGGCCTTGATCATGGTTTCAACCAGGCAAGCGGTTCGTCCAGCGAACCCGAAGGCCGCGGGGTCAAACCCTAGCAGCCTGTCGGACTTGATGGCGTAACCGATTGATTAAACAGGAAAACGACTTTTTGGCGCAAAAGAGGAAACTCTTTGCATTCAATCGGTTGCATCACTAAGTCCGACAGCCTGCTAGGGTCCGCCATGTGGACCAAAGACCTCGCCCGAAGCGGGGTGACCGAGACGACGATCGCGGCCACACCAGACCTGACAAGAACACGCATTGGTTCAGCTAGCACCATGAATGTCTATTGGACGCTGTTGTACGCTTTTGTGTTCAGCACCAGCCTCACCGGCCTGCTGATCACACCGGCGCGGGCCGTCGGCTGGGTGGACAGACCTGCCATCCGCAAGCACCATTCCCACCCGGTGCCGCTGATCGGCGGGGTGGCCATGTGCATCGCCTTCTGTGGGACCCTGTGGCTAATGCCTGATAATTCAGATGGTTACATGGGTCTACTGACCGGTATGGCGGCACTCGCCCTGATCGGCGCCTACGATGACCTGCGCCACATCCGGCCGACGATCCGGCTGGTGTTGCAGGCCGCCGTGGTGCTATCGGTCATGGTCTGGGACAATCGGTGGCTAACCAACCTGGGTGATCTGGTGGGCTGGGGCGCCATCGCGCTGGCCGGTTTCGCGCTGCCATTCACCCTGTTTGGGGTGGTGGGAATCATCAACGCCTTCAACCTGATCGACGGACTCGACGGCCTGGCCGGCGGGCTGGCCCTGATCGCCGCCGGTTGGCTGGCGGTCCTGTGTCTCACCGCACCGGCTCCCGATCCCGGTGCCGCCGCGGCGCTCATGGCACTGGCCGCGGTCCTGGCCGGGTTCCTGGCCTGGAACCTGCGTCATCCCTGGCGGCAACGGGCCAGCGTGTTCATGGGCGACGCCGGTAGTACGCTTTTGGGTTTTGCCCTGAGCTGGTTCCTGGTCGATCTGTCTCAGGGCGAGCAGGCCGTGATGGCCCCAATCACGGCCGTGTGGATTCTGGCCGTGCCGCTGCTCGATACGGTGGCGGTGATGATCCGCCGTCTGCGCGCCGGACTCAATCCATTCGCTGCCGACCGCCAGCACCTGCATCATCTGCTGCTGGTTGCCGGCCTGTCGGATGCCAAGGTCACCGCGATCCTGCTGGCGACCGCCCTGATCACCGGTGGAGTGGGCGCCGCCGCCTGGTGGTTGAACGTACCCGAATACCTGCAGTTCGGGGCCTTCCTGGTGCTGTCCCTGCTGTATTACCAGGTGACGACGCGCTGCTGTATACGGCAACAGGCAACGGAGCTCACAGGGTCTGACCGCCGCGAAGGCGTCGCCGAACCGACGTGGCCCTAGTTAAGTGGCCCGCTATCGGCCAGACCCCAGGGTGAAAACAGGGTGAAAATCCGTCTCTGGAGTGCCGGCCGCAGGAACAGGGCGACTGACATCGTCAGCCGCCAACCGGCAGGCCGCGCGAGCAGTCTGCGATAACCCCAGAAAGGGCAGATGTGACGCCAAGGCGCCAAGTTCGCCAAGGTTTTTCAGTGTGTTGTCGGCGGGCTATTCACCCGACGAACGAGCTGGATGCCTAACCTAATCTTGCTGGATTTCTTGGCGCCTTGGCGCCTTGGCGTGAACACCTGGCGGCTTTGGGCTAATCGCTCAGGCGATACCGCGCCCCGCAATAAGGGCACATCGCCTCGCCATCGGGTTCGTCCTCAATCGGCAGATAGACCCGCGGATGCATATTCCAGAGGGTCTCGCTCCGGCCTGGGCAGGCGAGCGGCAGGTCGGCGCGGCTGAATGGGATGGCGCCGGGTGAAGCGGTCCCGATCGGGGTCGGGACTGGGGTCTGAGACATGGGGCCTCCGTTGTCTGGTGCTGGTGTGGGCCTTGATCATCGCGCCGACCACTGGCGTGACACCGTTGAGCGGTGTCACGCGGGCGCATGGTGTCAGGCGAGCGTCAGCCATTCCGGGTGGGTATCCCGGCGGCCGTGGACCTGGTCGAAATAGCGCGTTTGGAGTCGCTCGGCGATGGGGCCGCGCCCGCCCTTGCCGATGGTGCGGCCATCGACCTCGCGGATCGGCGTCACCTCGGCGGCGGTGCCGGTAAAGAAGGCCTCGTCGGCGATATAGACCTCATCGCGGGTGATGCGCTTCTCCACTACTTTGAGCCCCAGCTCGTCACACAGCGTCATGACTGTACGACGGGTGATACCATCCAGGGCGGAGGTGAGGTCCGGGGTATACAGCACGCCGTCGCGCACGATGAATACATTCTCACCGCTGCCTTCCATCACATAGCCGGAGGCGTCGAGCAACAGGGCCTCGTCATAGCCGTCGCGCAGGGCCTCTTGCAGGGCCATCATGGAGTTCATGTAATTGCCGTTGGCCTTGGCCCGGCACATGGTGATATTCACATGATGACGGGTGAATGACGACACCTTGATGCGGATGCCGTTCTGCATGTTGTCCTCGCCCAGATAGGAACCCCACTCCCAAGCGGCCACCATGCAATGGACCTTGAGGTTGTCCGCCCGCAGGCCCATGCCCTCGGCACCATAGAAGCACATGGGGCGGATATAGGCCGACGCGAGCGTGTTCTCATGCACCACGGCGCGTTGGGCGTCATTCAGGGTCTCCCGATCCCAGGGCATGGCCATGCCTAAGATATGGGCTGAGTTGAATAACCGATCCGTATGCTCGGTCAGGCGGAAGATCGCCGCGCCCCGCTCGGTCTGATAGGCGCGGACCCCCTCGAAGACGCCCATCCCATAGTGCAGGGTATGGGTCAGGACATGGGTCTTGGCCTCGCGCCAGGGCACCATCTCGCCGTCCAGCCAGATCAGACCGTCACGGTCCGCCATCGTTGCCATTTGTTACTCCGAAGGGCGGGGCCGTTGGCCCCACCCTGATTGATCTAAAGAAGATTCGCCAGGGACCTTAGTCGCCTATCAAGTCCAGCCACAGCGCGTTGACGCGCTCGCGCTCCGGGAGCAGTTGGTCGTCCGCCACCGTCTTGGGCTGGTCCTGCAGGGCACTGCGGTGATAGGCGCCGCGGAGCCGCTTGTAGGCCGCCGTGAGCTGCGCTGCCGCCGTGCCTGGCAGCAGGTCCAGTCGGGCCAGGGTCTCAAGCTGACGGATATTGTCCGTCCAGTCGGCCAGCTCCTGGTGGTCCGCGGCCCAGCGCAGGACCGAGTATTGAACCATAAACTCGATATCGGCAATACCGCCGCGGCCCTGTTTGAGGTCGAAACGCCCGCGCCCGCTCTTGTCCAGGGTCTCACGCATCCGCTTGCGCATGGCGCGCACATCCTCACGCAGCCGTTCGGGGTCGCGCTGGCGGCAGATGGTGGCGCGGCGGATCGCGGCGAAGCGCTCGGCGAGTCCCGGGTCCCCGGCCACTGGTCGGGCGCGGATCAGTGCCTGGTGCTCCCAGGTCCAGGCCGAGTTGGTCTGATAGTCCGCGAAGGCGCTGATGGAGCGCACCAACATGCCCTTGTTGCCATCCGGGCGCAGGCGCATGTCCAACTCGTAGAGGATGCCCGAGGGGGTATGGGTGGTCATCATGTGGATCAGGCGCTGGCCCAGCCGGTTGTAGAACTGCTCGGCGCTGATGGCCTTGGGGCCGGCCGTCTCGGCCGCGGGTTCGTCGGCACCGTGGAGAAACACGAGATCCAGGTCGGAACCATAGCCCAGTTCCAGCCCGCCCAGTTTGCCGTAGCCCAGGATCAGGACCCCGGTGTCAGTGTCGGCGAGCCCCGCGGGCCGGCCGTGGCGCTCGCTCAGGTGGGCGAAGGTCAGGGCCAGGGTGCGCCCGACGGCGACCTCGGCAATCTCGGTGAGATAATCGCTGATCTTCATCAGCGGCACGCCGCCGGTGAGGTCCGCGGCGGCCACCCGCAGCACATTGCCGTGGGCAAACTGGCGCAGCCGCTCCATCTGCTGCTCCAGGTCCTCCCGGGCGATGGGTGCAAGCAGGGCATCCAGCTCAGTCTCCAGGTCCGCGCGTTGCCGCAGGGCATAGAGCCGGCCGGGGTCGATCAGTTCATCGAGGAGCAGGGGCTGGCGGGCGATCTGCTCCGCGATCCAGGGGCTCATGCCGGCGAGCCGGGCGAGTTGGGCCAGGGCCATGGGCCGCTCGATCAGCATCGCCAGATAGGCGGTGCGCCGCACCACCGACTCCAGCACCTTGAGCACCCGCTCCAGGGCCAAGTCCGGCGACTCACTGTCGGCAATCACCTGGAGCGCCTGGGGCAGCACCTGCTGGAGCCGCTCCGCCCCCTTGGCGCTCATACCCTTGCGGGCGCTGGCCAGGCGGAAGGCGGCCAGGCGCTCCTGCGCCGCCGCGGGGTCGGCAAAGTGGTGTGCCACCAGGATCTCCCGGGCGCGCTCCGCGTCCAGGGTCCCGCGCCAGAGCGCCACCAGGTCCTGGTCCGGTCCCGCGGGTTCGGCCTTCCGGGGGGTGAAGACCTGATCGAACAGCCCCTGGACGCGCTGCCGGTGCCCCTCCAGCAGCGGCGCAAAGCTGGCCCAATCGGGGCAATCCATGCTGCGCGCCAGGCGCAGCCGGCCCAGGTCGTCGCTCGGCAGCAAATGGGTCTGCTTGTCCTTATAGGCCTGGATGCGGTTCTCCACCAGGCGCAGGAAGCAATAGGCGTCGTCCAGGGCGGGCAGGGCCGCGGGCGGCAGCAGGTCGCGCGCCGCAAGCAGGGCCAGCACCTGGCGGATCGGGCGGACCTGGAGCGCCGGGTCACGCCCACCGCGCACCAACTGAAGCGCCTGACCGATGAACTCGATCTCACGGATACCGCCGGGGCCGAGCTTGATGTTGGCGTCCATGCCCCTGGCATAGAGCTCCTTGGCGATCATCTGCTTCATCTCACGCAGCGAGTCGATGGCGCCGAAGTCGAGATAACGGCGATAGACGAAGGGCCGCAACAGCGCCTCCAGGGTCACGCGGTCTTGCGGCTCACCAGTCAGCACGCGCGCCTTGATCATGGCGTAGCGCTCCCACTCCCGCGCCTGGGATTGGTAATAGTCCTCCAGCGCATCGAAGCTCGCGACCAGGGGACCCGAGTCACCGAAGGGCCGCAGGCGGGTATCGACACGGAAGACGAAGCCGTCGACGGTCTGGGCATGCAGTGCCTGTACCAGCCGCTGGGCAAGGCGGGTGAAAAACTGCTGATTGTCGAGCGGGCGCGCGCGCCCCGCCACCTGGCCCGGGGCGGGGAAGGCGAAGATCAGGTCGATATCCGATGAGAGGTTGAGCTCGCGCGCCCCGAGCTTGCCCATGCCGATGACCAGCAGGCGCTGCTCCCGGCCCTGGTCATCCCGCGGGGTGCCCAGTTCAGTGCAGGTCCAGTCATGGAGCCGGTCCAGGGCGGCGCGGATGCAGCAGTCAGCCAGCTCGGAGAGGTCTTCCAGGGTTTCTTCGAGCCCCGCCAGCCCCCCGAGATCGCGCCAGATGATGCGGGTCATCTCGCGGCGGCGGGCGAGGCGCAGCACGCGGTGCAGGGCGGGCTCGTCCGCGACGCCCGCAAGCGCGGCAGCCAGTCGGGCGGCAAGGTCTCCGGGGCGGTCGGCGCGCCCCAAGTCGCCGGAGTCCAGGAGTACCGCGAAGTCCTCTGGGTGGCGGGCGGCCGCCTGGGCGACATAGTCGCTGCCCTCCCACACCCGCGCCCGGATGGCCGCCACGTCGGCCGCGAGCGGCACCGCCCGGCCCTGGGTCTGCGCCCAGTCCAGCCATACCTGCCAGCAGCGCTCAGGGATCTCCGTCAGGGCGTGCAGCGCGGCGGTCACCGTGGCCGTCACAGGGGCTCGATGGCGTACTCGGCCGCCAGGCGCGCCTCGCCGCCACCGGGCACCTCGATCACCTCCGAGGCGGTGTTGACGGTCTCCACACACAGCATGATGCGATAGTCCAGGTCGTCCAGGTCGGCCATGGCGCGGGCGGTCTCGACCCAGGGGTTCCAGACCACGCAGGTGGCGCTGTGCCGGCTGGCGATGCGGATACGCCGCTCCAGCACCGGGTCCTCGATCGTCAGCGCCGCGGGTACCGACTCATAGATGCGGTTGACCTCGGCGGCCACCGTCACCGGCCCCTGCTGGGTCACGATGGCGTCATTGGCTCCGGCCGCCTTGTCGATATAGCTACACCCATCCAACCCCAGGACGCGCACCCGGGTGGCATCGCCGACCCGAAAATAGCTGTGCAGGCCCTGGGTGATCTGGAAGGCCTGGTCGCCGGCATTGCGGGTGATCAACTCCACCGTGAGGGCGGCGCCCACGGTGATCTCTACCAACAGGTTGAAATGATAGGGCCAGAGCGCCTGAGTCTCACCGTCGTCCGCCAGGCCCAGGGTGATGCGGGTCGCCCCGCTCGGCAGCGTGGCGGTGGCGAGGATGGACCAGGGCAGGGTGCGCGCGAACCCGTGGGCGGGCCCGGTCTGTCCCGCGCGAGCCGCACCGAACCAGGGCCAGCAGATGGGTATCCCGCCCTTGATCCCCTTGCCGGACTCAAAGAAGGCGCGCTCGCTGACGAACAGCAGGTCATCGGCCGCCGCCACCGGGCAGTAAGACAAGACCTGTCCGGCATAGGGTGAGAGGGTGGCGTTGGCCAGGGGATTGTAAACCTCGATGATCGCCAGCCCGCCGCGCCCCGCGACGATGCGCAGGGTCCCGTCGATCCCGAATTCGGCATTGAGTGCGTCGATGTTCAAGCTGAGGCCTCCGGAAATAGATCCGCCGATCGCGGATGAATGGATGGGGCAGGGCGCGCAAAACGCGAGGGTACCCCCGACGGCGGGAAACGGGAAGCGCGCATAGGGCGGCGTGTCTTGGATTGGGGAGGATCCACCCCCACTCTTCGGGGTCATTGAGACGCGCCGCTTACCGTGAAAGTCGCGCCGGGAGCGCGCTCAAATTCTTCCTCCCCTATTGGGGGAGGGCGGGGTGGGGGAACGGCCAAGGCGCCCGCCACTTTCATCTTGCGGGGTGCGCGGGCACCATGGCCGTTGCCGCCGCCCCTGGAAATCTGCATAACGTCATGTCCGATCTGCAACACCCCCCAGTCCCAACACCGCGGCCCGCGTTCGGGTTGCGCCTCCTCGGCTCCGTCCTACTCATCGGCAGCGTCGGTCTGGTCTCGTGTCAGGCACTGTTCACCCTTTAACTTGACGAGGTGTACGCGGTGACCATCCCCCCCGAACCACCCCGAGCGCTGCGTCCACACGACCTGCTGCCTCTGGTGCGCTCCCTCTTCGCCGGCGCGCGGCCGGACGCGTTGCCACTGCAAGTCTCCCAACCCCGGCCGATAGTCCTGCCGGGGCGTCTCGGCACCCTGTTGCAGCCCCGACCCGGACAGTTGCCCCGCCGCAAAGGTGCCCTGTTGTGGGTCCTGCCGGCCCCGCTGCTGTTGGCCGCCGTAATCGCATTGGGCGCCGGGCACCTCGGTAGCTTTCTGGCGAAGGCCGGCGGGTTTGCACTCTTCATGACTGCCGCGTGGCTCACCAGACGCGGATTGCGCGCCGACTATGCCGGGCCCCAGCCGCGCTTTGTCCGCCTGGCGCGCTGGCCGCTCAAGACCCTGGGCGGGGTGCTGACGGCCCTGGGCGCGGGTGTGACCGCAAACCTCGCCGCGGGTCATGGCCCGGGCATCAGCCTGGCCTTCGCGGCCGTGGCGGCCATCGGATTTCATCTGGCCTACGGTTTCGAGCCCCTGGGGCGGCAGCGGGCCTTCGGCGGCGGCAACGAACCATCGCGCCGGGTGGCCGAGGCCCTGGCCGAGGCCGAGGGCCGGCTACTGGACCTGGAGCAGACCGCACAGTCACTCACCAATCCGGAACTCAAGGCGCGGCTCACGCGCCTCGGTGCCCAAGGACGCGGCATCCTCGATCAGATCGCCGATCGGCCGACCGATCTCTACCGGGCGCGTAAGTTTCTGAACGTCTATCTGGAAGGCGTCCAGCAGGTCGCCGCCGGTTATGCCAGCACCCACCGGCGCGCCGACTCCCGGGAGTTGGAGCAGAACTTCCGTAATGTGCTGGTGACGGTGGAGGAGGTCTTCGAGCAACAGCGGCAACGGCTCCTGGAGACCGATGTACTGGACCTGGACATCCAGATCGAGGTGCTCAAGAAGCAGCTCGAACGCGAGGGCATTGCATAGCGATTTCCCCGAGAGATCTGATAGAAAGGACGCTGGGCGAGACGCCCGCTCCTTTGATAACGCATTGCCGGGAAATCGCTTTGGCTGAACACATAGGAACCCATATCAGGAGACCCTGACGTGACTGAACACACCGACTTGATGCAGACCAGTCCCACCAACCTCACCCCGGCCGCCGGCACCGACCTGGACCCGGCGGTCGCGAACTTGCTCAAGGAACTCGACCTCACCGACAGTCAGTCGGTGCTGTTCTTCGGCGCCAAGGCGCAGGAGCAGTTGACCCAGGTCTCGGACCGGATGCTGGAGGGGGTGCGCGCCAAGGACGTCGGCCCCGCCGGGGCGGCGTTGAGCGAGATGGTGACCACGCTCAAGGGCTTCGACGTCGCTGCGCTGAACCCCAACCGCAAGCCGGGTCTGTTTTCCCGGTTCATGGGCCAGGGCCGACCGATCGCCCGCTTTCTGGAGGAATACGAGGCGGTGCGCGACCAGATCGAGGTGATCGGCCGCACCCTGGAGCGTCACAAGACCCAACTACTGACCGATGTCACCGCGCTCGACCGGCTCTACCAGGCCAACCTGGACTATTTCCGCGCACTGGAACAATACATCGCGGCCGGGGAGACCAAGCTGCGCGAACTCGATGAGTCGGTCATCCCCGCCCAGGCGGCGCGGGTCGAGTCGGCCGCCGACATGGTCATGGCCCAGCAGTTGCGCGACCTGCGCGGCGCCCGCGACGACCTGGAGCGGCGCGTCCACGACCTGAAGCTGACCCGGCAGGTGACTATGCAGGGCCTGCCCAGCATCCGGCTCGTGCAGGAGAACGACAAGGGCCTGATCAATAAGATCAACTCCACCCTGGTCAACACCGTGCCGCTATGGCGCCAGCAGTTGGCCCAGGCCGTCACCATCTACCGCTCCGGGCAGGCGGCCGATACCCTGCGCGCGGCCACCGATCTCACCAATGACCTGCTGCGCGCCAACTCAGAGAACCTCAAGACCGCCAACACCCAGGCGCGCCGCGAGATCGAGCGCGGCGTCTTCGACATCGAAGTCGTCCGCCAGGCCAACCAGACCCTGATCGCCACCATTGAGGAGGGACTGAAGATCGCCGACGAGGGCAAGCGCGCCCGCGCCCTGGCCAGCCAGGAACTGGAGCGCTTGGAAGGCGACCTGCGCCGGGCGCTCAGTGCGGCCTCGGCCAAGGGCGATCGGCCGGGTTGAGCGGACAACCTCATGACGTCGTCCCTATGTGACGCCTTGATCATCGTCGCGACCAGCGGCGGTCCCTCTGCAACAGGTCGAGGCTTTAGCCGGTGGCGGCTCCCGACAGTTCCAAGAGAAATCATTGGTGTCTGCACGCCGGACCGGCTAAAGCCTCGACCTCCAGTGGCTGGAGTCAAAGGCTTCAGCCTTGGATGGACAGGACCAAGGCTGAAGCCTTGGACTCCAAGCTGATGATCTGATCCTCGACGCTTTCCGCCGCATACTCCAGGGCCTGGCGGATATCCTCATCTTCCAGTTCGGGATACTCGCGCCTCATCTCAGCGCGGTCCGGATAGAGGGCGACCGCCGCGACCACCCGTCGCACGGTGAGCCGCATCCCGCGAATGCAAGGCTGGCCGTTCATGCGGTCGAAGCGCTGGGCCATGGCGGTGGTACCGGATAAGGGGGGACTTGGGACTGATTATATCCGGTTGCCGGGTTCCGCTTGGTAACCGGGTCAGGGAAATACCCCTTCCCTGGACGGCGACGGAAAGCAGCGCTTTCCGAGCTGCATTTCCGCAGGGAGTCAGGCGCGCATGGTATCATCGCCGGAACCGGCTCGAGCGGGCCTTGGTCATAATCCCGGCCACCGCGCTAACGGCGAGGTCGTTGGTCCGCACAGCGGACCCTACGGGCGCGGTGCAAGCCGTAGGGTCCGCTGTGCGGACCGATCGCCGGTCGCTATGAAGTGCAGCGCATCAAGCGGCACCGCGGCTATGACGAGGGCATCGGCCGGGACCTGGGCATCCTACCAATCGCGGACACCACCGAGCATTCGGTGCCCGAGTTCACCCTCACCACCGTGCAAGGTGCCAAAGTGGTGGAGGTGCATATCGATTACACCAAATTTGGCCACGGCGGCGTCTTGGTCGACAATCGCATCAATGCCGGCCCCTGGTTGCCGCTCGGTCATTTCACCCAAGAGACCATCAGCAACGACCGCCCGCTCGCCAGCCCGGGTGTCCCGGAGAGCCGCGAGTACCGCCTGCGCTGGTGGGATAAGGACCAGGCCCATGCGACTGGAGTATCGTGCAGACAGTGTTGGTGGGGGCGTGAGGCGGAACCTGGCAAGAAGCGGAATCAAGTACTGAGAACCTGTGGCCGATTCCGGCTTATCATCAATGGCACTGGATTCCGGCATCCTGCCGGAATGACGCGGTACTTTCGCCCCGGCGCGGAGCGAAAGCCGGCGCTCCACGTCCAGCGGCCAGACCGGACGCAGAGCGTCCGCACGGCATTCCCACGCGGGAGTGTGGGAACAAGAAAGCACTTTCTTCGGAAGACCGGCGGACACCTTCGTTCCACCGGTTAGGCGGTAAAAGTCCTCACGCTTACGCTTTCCGTCATAGCTCCGGAACTCTAGCCGCCTGGCCGCCCGGCAAGTGCTGTGGCCAGGGCGATGAATAAGGTTCGCGATCTTATGCCTGTAATTCGGCCGCAATCGAGCTGAATTGCTCAAAGGCGGCTTGCAAATCGTCGGCGATTTCCGCGGCCAGCATGTCCGGTTCCGGCAGGTTCTCCGCGTCTTCCAGGCCCTTGTCCCTGAGCCAAAAGATGTCGAGATTCGCCTTGTCGCGTTTGATCAGGTCGGCATAATCGAAGCACTGCCAGCGGCCCTCCGGGCTTTCCGCGCTGAAGGTTGGCTCCCGGTTGAATCGCGTCAGTGACGGCGGGAGTAGCGATTGCTTGGGATCGCGCATCGCCGCGACCGCGTCGGGTGCGATGTTGAACCAGCAGCCGATGAAGTCATCCAAGTGCTTGCGCCGCAACGGGTTGGTCTTCAGAGTGAAATGGATATTGGTGCGGAAATCATAGACCCACAGCTTGTGCGTCCACGGGGCTTCCTGAGCAGGCCTGGCATCGAAGAACAACACGTTGGCCTTGACCCCTTGGGCGTAGAAGATCCCGGTCGGCAGCCGCAACAGGGTATGCACGTCATATTGCTTGAGCAGGGTACGCCGAATGGTTTCGCCGGCCCCGCCCTCAAAGAGCACATTGTCGGGAACCACGATGGCGCAGTGCCCGTTGATCTTGAGCAGCGTGGTGACATGTTGCAGGAAATTGAGCTGTTTATTCTTGGTCGTCACCCAGAAGCCTTGGCGCTCGTAGGTGTGGTCCTCCTTTTCCAGATCGCCTTCGCCGTTGACGATGGCGATGGTGCTCTTCTTGCCGAACGGCGGATTGGTCAGTACCAGGCTGAACTTTTCGCTCGGGTCGCTGGCCAGGCTGTCGACACCGGAGCGGATTGGGCAGGGACTGGCATTGATGCCGTGCAGCATGAGATTCATGATGGCCAGGCGTCCGGTGGCCGGTACCAACTCCCCGCCCTTAACGAAACCGGTGCGCAGGTGGCGCTTCTGGTCGGGATCGAGCGCCGCGCCGAAATGGCGTGACACATAGTGGTGCGCCGCCAGTAGAAAACCGGCGGTGCCGCACGCCGGATCACAGACCGTATCCTCTGGTGCCGGCTGCATCACATCGACGATGGCCTTGATGACCGCCCGCGGGGTAAAATATTGCCCGGCGCCCTTGGGTGACTCTTCCGCTGACCGTGACAGCAAGCCCTCGTAGATGTCACCCTTGATGTCGGCGTCCATGGACAGCCAGTTCTCAGGTTCGATGAGATCGACAATCAACCGCTTGAGGGTCGCCGGGTTCTGGATATCCGGGCGGGCCTTCTTGAAGATCTCGCCGAGCATCCCGCGCTTCTTTCCCAGTTCCTCGAGGACATGGCGGTAATGAATCTCCAGTTCGTCGCCGTCCCGGCGCAGCAGACTGGTCCAGCCGAGATCCGGCGGCACGATGTGTGGTTGATTGTGCGGCGGTAGGGTTTGCTGATGGGCCATCTTGAGGAACAGCAGCAGGCTGATCTGCTCCGTATAGCCCATATAGGACAGTCCGTCGTCGCGCAGGACATGGGCGAAATTCCAGGCCTTGTTGACGATTTGCTGGGTCAGGTTGTTCATAGCTTGCCCCGGTCCGCTAACAGAGTTTCAAAGCCTTCCCGGCTCAAAGGGCAGTCGACAAGATTGAGAAATTCCTGTTTGTTCAAGTGACATTGCTTCGCCATTTGCGTGAGTATACTGTCACCGATTTCCTTCATCTTGGGTGTGTGGCTGGTTTTCGTGCGAATGCTGGTCTTGCGACCTTTGATAGTTCGGTAAACAAAAAAATGATGATCGCCTTCATTGCGCTCGAACCCTTTGCCGGTTAGAGCCTCTTCGATTTTCCGCTTATCACGCGGCATGGGTTTTCTCCTCCCGGCAGCGGTTCAACAACGCGGCTTGCAGTTGCTGCGCCGTTACCGTTAATTGTTCCGCGGGCTCCTTACCATATTCGTCCCATAAAAAGAACATCTCCGCAGCCAAATCGTCCGCCAACTGTTCGCGCGTTTGCGCATAGACACGCAAGTCAAATACATCGTCCGTAACGATCAATAGCTGTTGACTTTCTTCGTCCAGGAAGGGTTCGAGAACCAGCGGCGGATCGAGGCACAAGGCCCTCTCGCCCTGCTCGAATGAGTCGAATATCATTTGACTTAGATCCACCGGCTCGATGCGAGACACATCGGTCAGGCTCTTCGGATGGCCTTCGGTATCAAGCGTGAAGCGTCCGGTGACCTGGATCAGGCCGCGCCGATTCTCGACGATGGTGTCCTCGATATCCTGCACATAGCTGCATTCCAGCTCACGGGCCGTCGGTGGGTAGCGTAAGGTGACGAGATTCTTGTCGAAATCGATTCGAATCAACTCCCCGGTGACGGTCATGGTGGCGTCCTGTTCCTCTTCCTGTAGCAGCCAGTGCTCGACCGTGCGGACTACTTTTGACTCAAGCGTTACCGGCGGTTGGGCGCCATGCTGAAAGCTCATTCCCCAACGGCTGCCCGGCCTGGGCAGAAACCGGGCCATTTCCCTTAGCACCTTTTCGAGAAACCGCGAATCCGGCAACAGTCCTTGCAAGCGCTCACGCGAGCCGTTCGCGACCGTAGCAAACAGTTCGTTCACCGCGGATAGGATGTCGTGTTCCGGGAAGAGATCGGGTTCGAGCGACAACTGGATAATCGGCAGGCGATAGCTGCCGGGTTCCGGTATGCCCACTTGCAGGGTGTAAAGTCGCTTGATGTCCTTGCTCGGGCTAAAGCGCGTCTGCAGTGGCTGTTGATGTTTCGCCGTCGCCAGGAGAAAAGCGGTCTTCTGAATGCCGTTCAACACCTTGGTCACGGTTTCGATGGACGCACTGTGTCGTGCCGTTTCAGTGCCGGTAATGGTGAGCGTGCAGGGAGTGGACTCAGTTTCCATGGGCATCAGTGGGTTCAGTGGGTTCGGTCTTGCGGGTGCGTTTGGACACCGCGGGTTTCTGTTTGGCCCGCTCGGCGCGGATGCGTTCCAGCAGCGCGCTGGCCGGCTCGTCGTTGGGGTCTTGCGGCACCAGGCGGCCTTCAAATGCGCGTTTCAGGATGGCTTGGCGCAGACGGGCGGCGCGCTTGAGTGCGCTGTCGATGGTCTTTTCGGTGGCGTCGGCGATGGAGAGGCGGCTCTCGATTTCGTTCGTGATTTCAGTTTGTTCTGCAATGGGGGGTAGCGGTATTGGGAGTGAGCGAACCTTTCCGACGCTTAGTGTGTATAAGCCAGAAGTGGAACTTGCAATATTCCGAATATGGCGTCTTCCATCCAGAGACAAGAACCAGTTAAGACCCCATCTCGGTGTACACCCGAATTTCATCCGCACCTTGATCAAATGATTTTGATGGACGCATGGCGTAATAGAGCCATCCCAAACGGCGACCCGCCCGATCTGATCTGGGCTTCCGTTGCCCTCGACAATCAATAAATCTCCTTCATTCAGCAGCAGCCTCTCAAGTTCCTCGTCTTCTACCCCGATCTCTTCGATTTCTTCAAGGCGAAGCTCATTAGCGTAGACATTTGCAACTCTAAGATACGGCAGCTTCTTCGGCAGGGCCGCCCGCTTCGGGTTCTTCGTAAGTCCACCTATCACGTCACCCACAATCGCGACTCTCGCCCAACACCAGCCGTCAGGCAATCCTGGAAGTCGGTTCGTGTCGGCATCAAGCGGCGGCAAACATTTGTCCCGACAGGCTATCGATTCTTTTCTCGGTCTGGAGGTATTATTAACTTGTTGGTTAGCGCTCTGTTTTTCACGTTCTTTGAGGATGCGGGCCAACAATTCCGCGCCGGTTTCGGTCGGAGGATTGCTCTTTCGCCATTCCGCCGTCAGCCTGCCTTCAACGGCGGCCTTGAGTACTGAGGCACGGTAACGCTTAACATTCGCTCTTGCCCGTTCCAGTGCGACGATTCCGGCATCTAGGTCGGAGAATATTTCCTCGATCTTGGCGATGACTCGCAGTTGTTCCTGGTGTGGCGGAATAACAATTGGGAGCAAAGCCACCGATCGACCAGAGATTTCTTGGAACGTTGTGCCGCTAGCTAGTTCTAAGGCTAATGCCTTCGCAAACTTGAGGTAGTAATATAAGAAGTGAGGCTCTAATTCCTTTTGCAAAACAAAGCTCTTGAAGCCCTGATTGGTTGTTAAGTCGTTCTGTGCTATTGCAACGTAACCAATCGGCGCGCGAGAGCTAAATAACACGGAGCCAGCCGGCATAAGGACTGCCGATGACGCTAACATTCCCTTTTCAGTAATGTTACGTCTTCCCCGGGAAATATATTTCTCATTATAGCCAGACAAATCGGCGGGCGTAATCCATGGGATATCACCGTCTCTGTAGTTATCAATCTCATCAGTGCGCGGAGTCCCGCCACTGACAATCCTGCTCACCTCACCCATGCGACTCCATACCCAAGTCTCAGGCGTTTTCCATCGGCTAATAGTCACGCCGCCAACCTCTCATTCAACTCATCCAAGACCATCTCCAGCTTATCGCCAAACAACTGATACACCTTCCCCAGCCCGCCGCGCTGGATAAAGGGCGTCTCCTGAAAATCCTCCCGATCGATGGCCAGGCTCGTCGCCACATGGTTCTTGATCATGTCCAGCCATTCACGTTGTTCCGGGCTAAAGGTGATGCCGCGCGTCGCCTGATCGTTCAGCCAGTCCAGGTAACGCGCCTCGATTTCGGTTTGTAGCGGGATCACCGGCTCCTGCGGGTGCAGTGCATGGCGCACCAGTGCAATGAGGTCCACCAGCCCCCTGGGCTCGCCCTGGGTCTGCTCAGGTTCGGCCTGCCGCTGTGTGCGCCAAAGCTGCAACACGCTGTCCGGTTTGGCCGGATCGATATGGAAGGGTGCGCGGTTCAATTGCTTGGCCAGTTCCTTGATTTGCCGGTAGCGCAGCCCGGCCCGGTGCGGTTTACGATACAGCAGTTGCAATGCCTCGATGTCGTCACGATGCGCCTCGCAAAAGGCGCGCAGTTCGCCCATGACCGCTTGCGCCTTGTCCCGTGCCGCCGAGTCGAATCCGGCGGTCAGCAACTCGTCCTCGTTGACCTCGTCGATGACCTGCTCCAGGCTACGCTTGATCCTGAGCAATAGCTCGCGCAGCGCCGGATCGCAAAACGGCCGCAGGGCCGCGCCCATGGCCGCGCGCTCGGCGGCGTCCAATTGCTGTTCGGTTGGTTCGGTGTCCGGTGGCAGTTTGAACATGACCCTGGCCCGCGCCTCGTTCAGGTCGGGGTCGAGCGATTCCAGCAGTCCAGTCGTCAGCCCCTCGATGGGTTGGCCGGCGGTGGCCCGGACTTCGGCCGCCTGCTCCGTGTTCATCTCCAGGGCCAGCCGCGCCAATCGCGCCGCCAGGGTGGACACCAGGTCGGGATGGACGACACCCTGGGCGACCAGTGACAACACCTTGTCAAAACTGACCGATGGCTTGCGGTCCAGCGGTTTGGATTGGGTCTTGTCCCGCGCGCAGACGCCCACGGCATCGACGATGACAAAACGGGTCTTGGATGGGGTCTGGTAGCCGGACACGGCACGCAGGCTGTCGTGGTCGATGATGCGCACGCCCCGGCCCTTCATCTGCTCGAAATAGGAGGCCGAATTGACGTTGCGCAGGAACAGCAGACACTCGATGGCCTTGACATCGGTGCCGGTGGCGATCATGTCGACGGTGACGGCGATCCGGGGCAGGTAGCTGTTGCGAAACCGTTGCAGCAGGGTCTCAGGTTTCTCGCCGGTCGTCTTGGAGGTGATCTTGACGCAAAAGTCGTTGCCCTTGCCGAATTCAGCGCGGATGACCTTCACGATATCCTCGGCGTGCAGGTCATTGCGAGCAAAGACCAGGGTCTTGGGTACGTCGATGCGGCCGGGGAATATCTCGGTGAACAGCCGGTCGCGGAAGGTCTGCACGATCAGGCGCAGTTGCGGCATGGACACCACGTCCACATTCAATTGGTTGGCGGTATAGGTGAGGTCGCCATCCAGTTCCGCCATGCGCCGTTTCAGGGTCCGGCGGTCGCGGTGCGGAACGAAAAAGCCGGGTTGACTGGCCAGCGTGGCGCCGGCCGCGGTGATCCGGGTGGCGATGCGATAGACGTCATAGCCGACATTGACACCGTCGGCCACGGCCCGCTGATGGGAGTAATCCTGCACCACATTGCCGTGGAAAAAGCCGATGGTCTGGGGCGAGGGCGTGGCCGTCAAGCCGATCAGAAAGGCATCGAAATATTCCAGGACCTGCCGCCACAGGTTATAAATGGAGCGGTGGCATTCGTCGATGACGATGAAGTCGAAGGTCTCAATCGGGATCAGCGGGTTGTAGACCACCGGCAGGGCCTCGTGCCCCAGCGGGCTGGCCGATTCAAAGAGCGATTCCTCCTCGTTCTCTTCCCGATACTCCGGCTCGCCCCGCAGTATGGAATAGAGCCGCTGAATGGTGGTGATGACCACCTTGGCGGCCGGGTCGATGGTATTCTTGGTCAGTCGCTGCACCGGGTATTCCTCGGTGAAGCTGTAGTTGGTGGCGATGCTTTGATACTGCTGGAATTCGTTGAAGGCCTGCCGGCCGAGGTTGTTGCGGTCCACCAGGAACAGGATGCGCCTGGCCTTGGCAAACTTGATCAGTCGGTAGCACAGCGAGACGGTGGTATAGGTCTTGCCCGATCCGGTCGCCATCTGGACCAGTGCGCGCAGGCGCTGGTGGGCCAGTGAGTGTTCCACGTTGGTAATGGCCGTCGTCTGCACCGCCCACAGCCCTTCGGTGTCCAGCGGCGGCAACTGTTGCAGCCGTCCGCGCAATTGGGTGTCCAACTGGACCAGACGCAACAATTCTTCGGGGCGATGGAAGGTGAATGCCTCCCGGCTGCAGGGCTCGGGGTCGAGCGCATTGGTGAATTGAGTCACGGCCCCCGTGCTTTCATAGGCGAAGGGTAAGGGGCGATGCCAGACCGGGACCTGGTCCGGCAAGCCAAAGGTGTATTTCGATGATTGGAACTCCACCCCGGTCAGCGTATGACCCTTGGGTTTGGCCTCGACCACGCCGATGGCTTGACCGCCGGCATACAGCAGGTAGTCGACGGTACCCGCCTTGAGCTCAAATTCCCGAATCGCCACACCCGCGGCGGCATGGATGTGCATGGTCTTGAAATCCTGAACCTGCCAGCCGGCGGCTTCCAACTGGCGGTCGATTTCTTGGCGCGCGAGTTCTTCGGGGGTGGGCACGGGGCGTTCCTGTCCTAGGTGGTCGATGAGCGCGGGAAGTTTAGCCCAAGTCTGACCCCAAGGGCAGCGGCATCGCGGGGTGGCCTCGGTCGTAATCCTGGCCGCCGCGCTGACGGCGAGGCCGTTGGTCCGCGCAGCGAACCGATCGCCGCAGGCCGGAGTTATGATCAAGGCCCGCCGGGTCGACGGGCTTGAGATCCACAGGGTCCTTTCTCCGAATCATGATCGAGCCAAGGAATTTCGCTTGTCAATCCGCCCGGATCGGCGCGACCTTGAGCACCTCCTCCATGCTGGTCACCCCGCGGGCGGCCTTGAAGGCGCCGCTGATGCGCAGGGGGCGCAGGCCCTTCTGGTAGGCGAGCCGGCGCAACGGGGTCTCGTCGAAGGTGGCGGTGATGAGGTCGCGGATCTCGGCATCGAGGGTGAGGATCTCATAGAGCCCGATGCGTCCGAAATAGCCGGTATTGCGGCACTCCAGGCACCCCTTGGGGTGCCACAGGTTGGGCGGGGCGTTGAGCTTCCAGGGACTGACCAGCGATTCCCAGAGGTCCAAATCGGTGGGGGCCTCTTGTTTGCAGTGAGGGCAGAGGGTGCGGACCAGACGCTGCGCGACCACGCCGACAATGGTCGCCTTGAGCAGGTAATGGGGCACGCCGATGTCCAAGAGCCGGGTGATGGCGGACGGGGCGTCGGTGGTGTGCAGGGTGGACAGGACCAGGTGCCCGGTGAGCGATGCCTGCACCGCCATCTCCGCGGTCTCCCGGTCGCGGACCTCGCCGACCATGATGATGTCCGGGTCCTGACGCATCAGGGTGCGGATGCCGCTGGCGAAGTCCAGGCCGATGTTGTGCTGCACCTGCATCTGGTTGAAGGCGGGCTCCACCATCTCGATGGGTTCCTCCACAGTACACACATTGACCTGCGGGGTGGACAGGGTCTTGAGGGTGGAATACAGGGTGGTGGTCTTGCCCGAGCCGGTCGGGCCGGTCACCAGGATGATGCCGTGCGGGCGGCTGACCATGGCCTGCCAGCGCTTGGAGTCCTCTTCGCCGAATCCCAGGTCGGTGAACTTACGCAGCAGGACGTCCGGGTTGAAGATGCGCATCACCAGCTTTTCGCCGAAGGCGGTGGGCATGGTGGAGAGGCGCAGTTCCAGCTCCTTGCCGTCCTCGGAGCGGGTCTTGATGCGGCCGTCCTGCGGGCGGCGTTTCTCGGCCACGTCCATGCGCCCCAGGATCTTGATGCGGCTGGTGACCGCGGTCATCACCAGGGCCGGCACCTGGTAGACCGCGTGCATAACCCCATCGATACGGAAGCGGATGTTGCCGACCTCGCGCCGCGGCTCCAGATGGATGTCGCTGGCCCGCTGGTCGAAGGCGTACTGGAGCAGCCAGTCGACGATGTGTACGATGTGGCTGTCGTTGGCGTCGAGCTGCCCGGACTTGCCCAGTTCCACCAGGGCCTCGAGGTTGCCGAGGCCGACAAAGCGCTTGTTCCCATCGGCGGCGTTCGCCCCCTTGACCGACTTGGATACACCGAAGAACTCCTTACGGTAGCGCTCGATGTCGCGCGGGTTGGCCAGCACCCGGCCGATCTCGCGCTTGATGATCCCGCCGAGCTCCTCGATCCAGCCGGTGAGATAGGGCTCGGAGGTGGCAAACACCACTCGCTGCGGGCTGATCGACACCGGCAGGATGCGGTTCCAGGTGGCATAGGAGGCGGTGACCAGGTCGCCCACGTTGGGGGCGTCGATTTTCAGCGGGTCGATGCGCAGGTACTCAAGCCCGGTGCGCTTGGCGAGCCACAGGGTCAGCTCCTCCAAGGTGATGATGCGCTTGGAGTTGGTATGATGGAGCTTGGCGTCGGCCACCACCTCCAGCGCATGGCGATCCGCCCGGTCCTTGGCGGTGACGCTGAATAGCAGGGTCTGGGCGGCCGGGGCCGTGATCAGGCCGTCTGCCACCAGGTCGTCCAGGACCTCTTCCACGCTCAGACGATGGTCGGGACGGCTTTCGATCTCTTTTGCTGACGCCACGTGTGGCTCCTTCAGTCGTCTGGGGCGCGGCGCACCCGCCGCTGCCGATGATGTACAAACCAGCGCTCGGGAGGCCGATCAGTCCAGCAGGAGGCCGAACTGCCTGGCGAGGCGCTCGTAGCGTGCGCGGATTTCTTGCGGGGGGCCGTTCGAGGCGCTCGGCCGCGATCTCGATCTCCCGCGCGCGGATCGGCGAGCGCGGATCAAGCAGCGGATTTACGCCAATACGGCCGTGCGAAAGCAGTTTGCGGTCGATCTCGTCTTCGCAGCTCTTAGCGAGGCCATCCAACGCGGCGATCCGTAGAAACCTATCGTCGCTGTCCAGATAGTCCTGTAACGCGTTGAGTCCCCGCTGCTCGCCTATGGCGCCCAAAGCATCCAAAATGGCCGCTTGAGTTCGGGGCGGGCTCGCGGGCAAGCGCGTCAGCAAATGGACGACAGCCTGACCTGTCTTAGCGTAGCCGAAAATATGCGCCAGCCAGTACAGCGTTTCGCTTTCACAATCCGGACTCATGACTGCGGCGATAAGCCGAGCTAGCTGCTCACAGTCCGGTCTCCAACCGCTATCCTCATAGTCGCTGAGGGTGGTCGACCAACGTGATCGGCCCAATTCCATCGCCGCAGCGTCCAGGCTCAAGGGCGCAGATCCCCAACCATCGCTTTTTTTTTCGATCGACGCAACGAATGCGCGGCATGTCTCCTCCGCCATCCCATTGCTGACGTTCGGCTCGTCGGCAAGGCAGAGGGCGGCCATGATCGCGCGGGGGCGCGCAGTGAACGTCTCACCGGGCAACGGGCTTAGGATTGCGAGCAGCGCGGCGTCCACCTCGTCATCGCCGCAGGCCGCGATGCATAGGCGCAGCGCCTCACGCCAGTTCTCCACGACGGCGAATTCCCGTTTGTACGGGTCATCGGGGCTGTAGCGCTCGCCCACGTGCCCCGCGAGCAGCGCCAGCGCTTCGGCCATGTCCTTATAATGGTCCCGCTCCCGGTAATGCCCCTGCACCAGCGCGATGCCGGCCAGATACTCCTGAAACGTCAGATGGCGGAACTCGTAGACCGGCACGCTGTGCCCCTGATGGCGGGTGTGGCCGCTCTGGACCAGCAGTCCGGTGCGGCGCTCCAACAGGTCGAGGAACTCTTCGGGGCCGTGCTGCCCAAGCGCGTGGATCTGCGGGAAGTTCGCGCGCACGCGCCGCAGCACGTCCAGGGCCTGGTCCTCGCGGACCTGCTGTACGCCGTCCGCGTACATGGCATGGGCCAGGTATTCGAGTTGCGGCGGGGCCTCGCGTGGGTCCAACGGGGCATCCACCAGGCTTCGCCAGTTCAGCAGCACCTCGACGGCCTTCTCGTACAGGTCCACCCGCCGCTGCGGCAAGCGCCCGATCTTGCGCTTGATCAGGGCCGTCGTGGTCAGCAGCATCGGGTTGCCGGTCAGGCGCTCAATGCGGTCGCTGGCATGGATGTCGCGGATCAGTTCGGCCGCAGCGGCGTCGCGGCGCTCGGCGCGTTCGGTCAGCCCGCACCAGCGTCGCGCAAAGTTGTCCTTGTCCTGATCGGACAGGTCGGCGACGGTCAGGTGCTCGAAGCCGCTCCTGATCCGATGGCCCACCTCCCGGTAGCCGACGATGCGCGACGTGACGACCATGGCTGCCCGGTCATAGGCGCGGTGGATCGTCTCCAGGTGACCGGCAAAGCGCGCGCGGACGCCGGGGTCGGTAATCTCGTCGAGCCCGTCCACGAGCAACAGGGCCTCATCGCGGGTGAGCTTGCCCCGCAGCAATTGGCGCAGCGGCTCGCAGTGCTCCGCGGCAATCTCGCCGCGGCGTAGGCTGTGCAGCAGCATCGCGTCCAGCGTATCGGCCTCCGGCGGCAGGTCGCGGCAGCGGATCAGGATCGGCAGCCAGTCCTCGTCGGGCAGGGTCGCGATGTCCGGCAGGTTGGCCCAGTCCGGGGCTTGTTGCAGCCGCAGCAGGTACGAGGTCGCGAGCCAGCGCAGCAGCGTGCTCTTGCCAGCGCCGGGGCCGCCGAGCACCACCAGCCGGCGCACCGCGCCGAGGCGCTCGCCGACGGACACGCGGTCCTTATCGCCGTGGTGACGCCGATGATCGCCCCAGGCCGGGACCCGGCGGCGTTCCAGCTCCTTGAGGGTCGCGTCGTCCGGCTCGTCACCGGCGCGGACCTCCAGGTGCATGCGTAGCGCGACGTAGAGCCGACGCAATTCCAACTCGCGCGTGTCGATGTCGGGCGGGTACTGCTTGCGCAATGCCGCGACCAAGTCCGCCGGGGCCTTGGTTGGGTCTTGCCAGTAGCGGGCGACTTTCTCGCCGAAATCGAGCGAACCGGTGTTGGCTTTCTCTTCCATCTGCACGACGAAGACCCGCACGCCCGGACGGGCGCGGGCGGCCTGCACCACCTGGGGCGCCCATCCGGTGCCGATCGCGTTGATGGTGCCGCACAGCACCACCGGCGAGCCCTCGGCCAGCAGCCGGCTGGCCTCGGCAACCACCGATTCGCCGACCATGACCGTGCCCGCGTGCGCAACCTCGTAGCCAGCGGCGCGGATTGGCCCGGCGAGCCGATCCGCCTCGGCCTCTTCGCCCTCGGCGTGCGCAATCAGTACCTTGATCGTCATCGGATGGCCCGCAGCAGGTCGGTAACGCCCTTATTCCAGTCGGCGACCAGGTCCGCATAGGCGATGTCCGCGAGGATCGCGGGCCGCACGCCGCCACTGATGCGTGCGGGCAGGATCTTGACCGGATGCCCAGCGAGTTGGCGGTGCAGCGTGGACTGCCATTCGCGGTCGGTCCAGTCCGACGGCCCGTCGGCCGAATAGCAGGTCACCAGGTAATGGGAGCTGGGCAGGCCCTTGTCGATCTCGGCGACGATGGAATCCCCAACGCCGATCCGCCAGTCGTCGAGCCAGACCTGATGGCCCGCGCCGCGCAGTTCGATGGCAAGGCGCTCGACGAGCGCGGCGTCGGCCTTGCGGTGGCAGAGAAACACATTGACCATCGGGGGTACCTACTGACAATCGCCAGGGATCGGGGAGGCATCGACGCCGCGCGGGGGCCGGCGTGCGTGGATTATCCATCAGCAGCGCCGGGGTGCCTACTCGGACGAGTGGCTGAGCGGGGCGCGTACCCGTCGGACTCCGGCGCAGCCTGTTCTGGAGTCAGCGGGGCGCGGCGGATCCTGGCGGGATTCTCGAAAACCAGGGAACGCCGAACCGACCGTGGCCGCGGACCTGCTCGGTGACCTCGACCGTCTGTGGGACAGTCAGGATGGGGGCGCTTCGATGGGGTGTTGGAGCGGGTCAATCAGGAATCGTCCGCCAACGACGCCCGCAACGCGCCGCTGTCTCGCACCCTGCCTTTTCGGTTGCGACGGTGATCCGCTGACTTGCCGCACGGGGCCACGACGTGCTAAATACCGTTCGCCGTCCTCCGACGCTCCAGCGTCCTGTGTTACGCGCAGCAAAGCTTTGCGGACCGCGTGCCCAACTGGAAGTTGGGAACTGGCAGGACGGGATGCAGCGAGAATAATCACGTAGTCTATCCCATCGCGATGCAACCGGAGTTTCGATCAATGACCGAATGGCGTAACCGTATCACCGTCGACCCCGAGGTGCTGGTCGGCAAGCCGATCGTCCGCGGCACCCGCATCTCCGTGGAACTGCTCTTGGATCGGCTCGGGGACGGCTGGAGCATTGAGCAGATCCTTGACGCCTATCCACGGCTGAGCCGCGATGACGTGCTGGCGGCGATCAGCTTTGTCAGCGAGGTCTTTCGTGAGGAGCGGTTCATCGCGGTGGCGAAGGCGGGCGTATGAAGCCGCGACTGCTGCTGAACGAAAACATGCCGATCCCGGCGGCACGACGCCTGCGCGCGGCAGGCTGGGAGGTACTGCACATCGCCGAGCGGTACGCGAGCGTGACCGACGAGGCCGTGATGGCGCTGGCCTGCGCAGAAGCCCGTTGGCTGATCACCTTTGATCGCGATTATGGCGAGCTGGTATTCCAACGGCACCTGCCGCCGCCTCCGCTGATACTGTTGTTGAGGGTGCCGTCCTACGAGCCCGAGGAACCGGCGCGATGGATGGTGGAGCTCTACGCGAGTGGCGCATTGTTGGAAGGGCATTTCTGCGTCTTTGACGGCGAGACCCTCAGGCACCGGCCGTTGGCGAACAGGCCAGGTCGGGCGCATTAGCACCGGCGCCACCTTTGCCCTGCCTTACGGTGCAACGATCCGAATCCATTGCGCGCGCCGATCTCTCCCGCGCAAGGGTCCGTTACGGTCGTGCAACACGGGTTTCGATCCGGTCGACTTCCGGCGGATTGCCCGTGTCTCCCAGACTGAAGAACGCACGCGCTGTCACGGTCTCGCGCCGCGTGATCACCGGGGCCGACACCCACGCGAGCAACAGACGGCCGGACCGCACCTCGGCCTGTCGCTCCCTCATCTACCGGACACGTAAGGATTGCAGATGATGACCAGTGTTTTTCCATCGCAGACGGCCGGCGCGGTCAAGGCCCGCGTGCCGGAGATTAAGGCGACCTTTCTCGGCTATATGGCCGCGGGTAAAAGCACCTTCCTGACCGCGGCCTTGCTCGCGTCTCCACTCGGGCGGTTGAGCTCCAGCGCATCGGGTCGCGCGCTCGGCATCACGGAAAAGCTCCTGAAAGGGGAAGCATCCTAATTTCTCGTATCCGGTCGACGCACAGGGAACTGCTGATCGACTTCGGCTGCGCACTGCCCGATCTCTCGGGCTCACGCGATGGTCAGCTCCGCGACGAGGATCACGTGGCGCAGAGCCAGGGCGGCATCACGCTGGCCGAGATCCGCGACCTGGCGCGCGCCGGTCTCGTGGTCAGCGTCGGCGTCTTGATGCGTCCGGTCGCCGATGCCTTCCTCTCCCGCTGTCCGCGGGTGTGGCACCTGCATCTGCCGCGGGTGATGGAGCCAGCGGCCGGCCGCGGCACTGCAATGGATCGCCTCAGGACCATTGGCACGCCGAATGCTGCATTTTGGCCAAGGGACCCCATCGGGGACAGCACCAAGACCGGGAGAACCAAGATGTACGCCGATTCACTACAACTAAGCATCGCGACCGTCGAACCCCAGCAGCAGGAACGTACACGCCAGTTGCGGGGCGCACTGACCCAATTGTCACTTCGGGACGAGAACATCTTGTTCGAGCGCACCCGGGGTATCAGTCTGAACAATGACCGCCACGGTTTCCTGCCCGGTTTTCGCGACAACGAGAGCGGCGATCTGGCCATCTCCCGGTTCGCGGACGGCTCGGCGGCCCCGCTGCATGTGCTTGATGGGCTTCCCGAAAACTGGATCGCCGAGCGCGATGAGCACGGGCATGTGACCCACACCTGCCCCGGGCTCGTCAGCGGTTTCATCCGTGACGGACGCTTCTACACCCGTGACGAGGCCGCTCGCGCCTGCGCGCACTAGCCCTCATAAATTCCCTGGTCTCGCCGCTCGCGCGCAGCCCTGCCAGCGGCGTCGGCGTGACCCGAGCGACTGGGCCGGCTGTCACCTGGGTTCCGGCGGCGCTCGACCATCCCGGTCCTTCCCTAGTGTGCTCGGTGGTTGGTGCCATACGTGCCACTTAAGTGACAAAAAGGTCATCCCCAATCCGTTCGATCTGGTCGCCCAGCGCCCGGTTCAAGGCTTCGCTCAGTGTATCGGTCGTTACCGTGAAAGTCGCGCCGGGGGCGCGCTCCAATTCTTCCTCCCCTTTTATGGTAAGGACGGGGTGGGGGAACGGCCATTGCTGTTAGCCTGGCAGCCCCTTCCCCGGATTGAGTATCCCCGCCGGGTCGAAGCCCTGCTTCACCGCGGCCATCGCCGCCAGGGTGGGGGCGTCGATCTCCCGGGCGACGAAGTCGCGCTTCTCCAGCCCCACCCCGTGTTCCCCGGAGAGGGTCCCGTCGAGCCCCAGCACCAGTGAGAAGACCCCGTCCAGACAGTTCCGGGCGCGCGCCATCTCCTGCGGGTCGTCCGGATTCATCAGCAGGTTGACATGGATATTGCCGTTACCGGCATGGCCGAAGTTGACAATGCGGATGCCGGTCTCCCGGGCCAGGCGCTCCAGTCCATCGATAAACTCGCCGAGGCGCGAGACCGGCACCACCACGTCCTCGTTGATCTTCTTGGGGGCGGCCTGGCGCAGTGCCGGTGACAGGGCCTTGCGCGTGCGCCACAGGGCCGCGACCTCCGCCTCATCCCGGGCGTGACGGACCTCCAGCAGACCCTCATTACCGGCGGCCTGCGCCACGGCGGCGACGGCACCGTCGATACAGGCGGCCGGTCCGTCCACCTCGATCATCAGCAGGGCGCCGGTCGCCGCCGGCACGTCGAGCGCCGCATAACCGCGCACCATGGCCAGCGCCGCGGCGTCCATGAATTCGAGTGCGCAGGGGATGACCGGCTGGGCCATGAGCGCGGAGACGGCCGCTGCCGCCGCATGGATGTCGCGGTAGGCGGCGCGCAGCGTGCGGGTGGCCTCGGGGAGCGGGGTGAGCTTGAGCGTCGCCTGTGCGATCAGCGCCAAGGTCCCCTCGGAGCCGATGATGAGCCGTGTCAGGTCATAGCCGACCACGCCCTTGGTGGTCAGTACGCCGGTGCGGATGGTCTCCCCGCGCCCGGTCACGGCCGTGAGCCCCAGTGTGTTCTCCCGCGGGGTGCCATATTTCACCGCCCGGGGGCCGGCCGAGTTGTAGGCCAGATTGCCGCCGATGGTGCAGACCGCCGCACTCGTGGGGTCGGGCGGCCAGAAAAAGCCCTGTGTACCCACCGCCCGCTGCAGGTCGGCGTTGACCACCCCGGGTTCGCAAATGGCGAGCCGGTCACCGGGGGCGATGCGCAGGATGCGGTTCATGCGCTCGAATGAGAGGACCACCCCGCCGCGATCCGGGACCGTCGCCCCGGTCGTCCCGGTGCCGCGTCCACGGGCGATCAGTGGCAGGCCTGCCCCAGCACAGAGCCTGACCAGGCGGGCGACCTGCTCGCCATCCGCGGCAAAGACCACCGCCTGGGGCAGGGCGTGTCGGCGGCTGTTGTCATAGCCATAGGGCCAGCAGTCCGCCGGGTCGGTGAGCAGCCGATCCGGCCCGACGGCGGCGGCCAGGTCGGAGCGCAGTCCGGGGCTGAGTTCAGGTCCTTGGTTGCCGATACTCAAAGAGCTTCACCACTTGCTTGACCCCGGGGACATAGCGGACCTGCTCGGCCGCCGCGTTACCCTCCTCCTCCGAGACCAGGCCCAGCAGATAGACCACACCGTCCTCGGTGACGATCTTGACCCGGGTCGGGTCGAAGTTGGGGACCTCGACGTTGAAGAGCGCCAGCTTCGCCCGCGAGGTCACGAGTACATCCTCGCTCTTGCGTGGCAGGCTGATGTCCGGTCCGATCGTGACCTCGTTGATGACCTTGCGCACCTTGGACATCCGGCGGACCACCCCGGCGGCCAACTCCTGCTCCGCGGCGCCGCGCACCTGTCCGGTCAAGAGCACCTGGTAGTTGTAACTGGTCACCGAGATGCGACCACGCCCCTTGAGTCCAGGCTCGTCCTCGAGTGCGCGCATGGCGTTGAATTCGATCTGCTGGTCTTCCATGACGGCGGAGGGGCCACGGCGGTCATAGACGGCCGCCGCACCCAGCGCCGCGCCGCCGATGATGACCGGGACACAGCCGGTGAGCGACGCCGCCACCGTCACCAAGAGGAGTGCCGCTCGCCGCCGCGGGCCGTTGGAACGTCCAGGTTTCTTCAGATGAGACACGTTGGTTCAGCCTCCCGGTACACTGAATGCATTCTTGATCCACCGGATTTGATCCTGGGCGCGGATCGCCACCACGTCGAAGCGGCAGGGTAGCACGCTGGGATGACACTGGAGATAGTGGGCGGCGGCGGCGCAGAGACGCCGTTGCTTGTGGTAGTCCACGGTCTGTTCAGGGCTGCCGAACCGCCCGCTGCGACGATAACGGACCTCTACAAAGACCAGACAGTCACGGTCGCCCATCACCAAGTCGATTTCGCCGAAACGACAGCGATGGTTACGGGCCAACAGGCGCAGTCCCTGGGCCTGAAGGTACTGGGCGGCGAGGCGTTCCTTGTCCTCGCCGACCGCGCCCGGGGACGCGGGGTCGGTCACCCGGGCTGCGCGACCGGCTCCGGCCGCGGCACCGGGGCGATGGGCTGCGGCCGCGCGATCGGGGTCGGCGGCTCCGGGTTGGCCGCGGGCGCTGTCTGGGCGGCGGGTTTTGGTTTGGCGGCGGGCTTGGGCTTGGCTGCACGCTTTGCCTTGGCGGGTTTGGCTGGCTGGTCGGCCGGTGCCGCCGTGGCCGGCGCGCCGGGCTTGGCCGCCACCATGGCGGTCGTCGGCTGGGGGCCGCTCGCGGTGAACTGGGCCAGCGTCAGTTGGCGTTGGACCCGCCCGGCGCCGTCGATCGACAGGGTGCCGGACTCGCCCGGGAAGGTGGCGTTCGCGCCCTTGGCCAGCGTGCTCAGGCGCGGGGCCAGCCGGTAGGCGTCGATGCCCATGGCATAGAGTCGCAGTCCCAGCGGCGTGGCGAGCGCATTGGAGCCCCGCTTGAGCTTGCTGCGTGCCAGCGGATCATCCGCCGCACCCACCCCCAGGACCCAGGGGGCGTCGACGAAATACAGCCCGGCCAGTGTCTGGTCCCGAACCGGGTCGGGCTGACCGGAATAGACCGCGGAGGTGGCCACCACCGGCAGTGCGACCGACCCGTCGCGCACCGCCGGATAGACCTTGCGGGCCTGGTCGGCGTCGGTGGCCAGGAACAGGAAGTCCGCCGCGCCCTTGTGCAACAAGGCGTTCAGTGGCTTGGCCAGGTTTGCCGTGCCCGGGTCGACGCTGGCCTCGCCCACCAGGGTCCCGCCGAGCGTCTTCCACTGGTGGCGGAAGGCCTCGGTGCGCCGGCTCCCCGCCTCGCCCTTGGGGGAGAGCATCAGCGCGCGCGTGAAACCCAGGGCCTTCGCCTTGTTGGCCACCTCCACCGCCTCGGTTTCCGGGGCCAGGGCGAACTGATAGAGATTGGCCGCAGGCTTGCCGGGCCTGGTCGTCTGATTCAGTGCCAGGGTCGGCACCTTCAGCGCCGGGCCGCCCGCCAGGACGTCCACGGCGGGCTTGAGCAGCGGGCCGATCACCTGGGTTGCGCCCGCGCCGATGGCCTCCTGATAGGCAACCGGGATCTTTTTCGGGTCGTCGTTGGCAATGAAGGTCAAGGCCGGTTTGGCGGCCGTGTCGTCCGCACCGTTGGCCGCACGCAGCCCCTCGCGGATCGCGTTGGCCGCCTCTGCCACCGGACCCTTGCCGGGCAGGATGACCAGCAGCTTGTCGCCGGCCGCATAGCCGCCGCGGGTGTTGGGCGGCGGCGCCTTTTGCCAGGGGAAGCCGGCGCAGCCGCTCAGGGCGAGGGCCAGGATCAGGGTGCCGGCGACCCGGGCCGGGGCACAATACGCGTGGGGGACGGGGCGATCTTGGTGCATGATAGACGTTCCATTACAGCAGCGGGATGATCGGAATGGACGAACGACGTGGCTTACTATACGTGGTGGCAACGCCTATCGGCAATCTGGGCGACCTGACCGAGCGGGCGCGCAAGGTCCTGACGGACGTCGACCTGATCGCTGCCGAGGACACCCGCGAGACCCGCCGACTACTGGCCCATTGCGGCATTACCACCCGGCTCATCGCCTATCACGACTACAATGAGGCCACGGCCGCCGCCCGTCTGATCGAGACCCTGGAGTCTGGGCTCAGTGTCGCCCTGGTCTCGGACGCCGGCACCCCCCTGATCAGCGACCCGGGCTACGATCTGGTCGTCGCTGCCCGCGCCCGGGGGCTCACCGTGGTGCCGGTCCCCGGGGCCAATGCCGCCATTTGCGCACTATCGGCGGCCGGTCTGCCCAGCGACCGCTTCCTCTTCCTCGGCTTTCCGCCCCGCACCGGCGCCCAGCGGCGGGTCTGGCTAGAGGCCGTCGCGCGGGAACCCGGCACCCTGATCCTCTACGAAAGCGGCCGCCGCGCCGCCCTGACGCTGGCCGATGCGGCGACCGTGCTCGGGGAGACCCGCCGCGCCGTGGTGGGCCGGGAGCTCACCAAGCGCTTCGAGACCTTCCTTAGCGGCACCGTGCGGGAGCTGGCCGACCGGCTGACGGCCGAGGACGAGCAGCGCCTGGGGGAGATGGTCCTCCTGATCGAGGGCTTGCCGGACGCGGGGTCCGCGGACCAGGTGGAGCAGGAGCGCGTGCTGCGTGTACTTGCCGCCGAACTGCCGCTGCGCCGGGCCGCGGGACTGGCCGCCCGTCTCACCGGCGGGCGCAAGAACGACCTGTATCGGATGGGGATTGAGCTGGGGTTGGGGCAGGGGCTGCTTAAGGAGTAGGGGCGTTGCGCTCCCGGTTTGATCATCGGTCCCGCCGCCCTGGAGCAGCGCGCGCATGCCCTCGCCGCCGGGTTTCTGCTGCCGCGCGGCGCGCCAGGCGGGCTTGAGGGAGCGGTCGCTCAAGATGGTCACGCCCGCAACCCACACAAGCTATGCTCGTGCGCCCGACCCCTATTTCGACCTGGGTCAGGGCGAGGACTCTATCTACCGCGGCACCACGCGCTTCCATAACCCCGATGCACAGCCTGATGCAGGTCCTGATGGTCCGCCATACCGCTCTTCGGGTCATGCGAGCGCCCATCGAGATGTTACGAGGTCCTGACCGATTCCTGCTCAACCCCGGTAAACGCCAATGAATATCAATGCAGCCATCATCGATCAGCGCCTCGCCGGAATTGCGGAGGAGATCCGCGTCCAGGCGGAGGCGGAGCTTGGGATCAAGGACGCGGAGCGCCGCAAGACGCTCGCCTTCGTCTATCTGTGCGTCAAGACCATGCTCGATCTGGATCCGGAAGAGGCGTTCGATTGCCTAACCGAGGGCGGCGGGGACTTTGGCGTCGATGCCATGCATATGACCGAAGAAATCGACGGCGAATTCGGGGTCACACTATTTCAGGCGAAATACAAGACCAAGCTCGAGGGGGATGCGAATTTCCCGGAAAGCGGCATCGACGCCTTGGTGGACGCCATTCGCCATCTCTTCGACCCGGCGTCCGCGCTCGGTGCGATCAACGACCGTCTCAAGGCCAAGGTGGAGTCCGTTCGCGCGATGATTCGCGACGGATTCATTCCGCGCGTCCGGGCCATCGCCTGCAACAATGGGCTGCACTGGGACGTCAACGCGCAAGTGGCGATCACGCGTGCCGACTTCGGGAGTCAGGTGACCTGGGAGCATGTCAACCAGGATGTCTTGATCGGCGTTCTGCAACACCAGCGCCCGATCGACGAGACCCTGCGCCTGGCCGGCAAGGCGATCGTCGAGGACATGAATTTCAGCCGTGTGTGCATCGGTCGCATTCCGGTCGCTGAGATTGCCGAGCTGATGCGCAGGCATGGCGAGCGGCTCTTGGAGCGTAATGTTCGCCGTTACCTGGGATTGCACGGCAACCGCGTCAACGAAGGTATCCGCGAGACGTTGCGCTCCGACAATCCGGCGAATTTCTATTTTTTCAACAACGGCCTGACGCTGGTGTGCAGCGATTTTTCTTACAATGCCTTGCAGGGCGGCGATTATCGGGTGAAGGTTGAAAACCTACAGATCGTCAATGGCGGACAGACCAGCGTGACGATCGCGAGGACGTTCGATGAGCTGCTGGCCGCGGGGCAACCCCTGCCGCAGGATGCCAGCGTCCTGGTGCGGATCTACAAGCTGCCCAAGGACGACCGGGATATTGTCCTGCAGATTACACACGCCACCAATAGCCAGAATCCGGTCGATCTGAAAGACCTTCGCTCCAACGACGAGAAGCAGCGACGTCTGGAGACCGGCATCGCGGATTTAGGCTTTGCCTATCGGCGCAAGCGGATGGAGAGTGCCGCCAAGCCGAGCGAAATCACATCCGGGGCCGCTGCCGAGGCCATTCTCGCCGTCTGGCGCTACGCGCCTCATCAGGCGAAGTTCTTGACCCGCGAGCATTTCGGTAAGCTTTACGACACCATCTTTACCGCTACCCTGAACGCCGCACAGACCATCGTTGCCGTGCTGCTGTACCGGATTGCCGAGAACCGTCGCCGCCGCCCGGAGCCGAGCGATCCGCCCTTTGTACGCTATGCCTCGTGCTTTGTTGCGATGCAGATGGGGGGGCGACTGCTCGACGACTTGCAGGCGAAGTTCGATGGCTTGGATCATCGCAACTTCGCGCGGGCGAAGGCGCTGATCGAAGCGCGCGGCGAGCACTACTTCGCAGCGTGCGTCGCGGATGTCGAATGGGCGCTCAAGCGTCTTTACGGTGAGCAGCAGGTGTCGATGCAGCAGCTTTCCGCAACCTTCAGGCGCGGCGACTTGATCGATATGTTGCGCCACAGAAAAGTCTGGGAGGAGCGGGATAGCGGCCCGCAATCGGAGGACTTATTCTAGTCGTCCCCGAATGTTTGGGGGCCGGCGGGTATAGCGGATTCGCCAGCCGCTTCAAACGGTTTCGGACGGGGCGAATGCCCCGTCCGGCGCGGGAACGGCGGCATCTCCTGGGATCGCCGACTTTCAGTCGGCGAGTATCGCGGCCGACCGGACAGAGCCCATGGGATCGGCCGCGACGGGGGTTCGCGCCGACTAAAGTCGGCGGTCCGGGAGGCCGAGCTCGGTGGCGACCCGCACGAGTTGAGGCCAGAGGCCCCACTGGCCGAGGGTGCGCAGGCGCGACTCGGCGCGGGCCAGGGCGGCGTGGGCCTCGTCGGGGCGGGACTGGTGGTGCTTGAGGCGGGCCTCCAGGAGGTGCAACTCGGCCTCGCGGCGGGCGTAGCCGGTCTCGCGAATTAAGAGATCGGCCTGGGTCCAGTGCCGGGCGGCCTCGGGGACCGGGTCCGGGGCGGCGGGGTTTGGCGCGGTGCCGGCCTGGGCCCGGTCCAAGGCGAGCTGACCGGCCAGCAGGGCGGCCTCGGCGATGTAGGTGCGCATGCCGGGCGGGGTGGCGATGGCGAGTGCGGACTCGAGGTCGGCACGGGCGCCGGACGGATCGGCCTGGGTGCGGCGGTGGTGGGCGCGCGTGAGGTACAGGAGCGGCAGGTATTGCGTCTTGCTGGCCCGGCGCATGGTCTCGATGGCCAGATCCAGGGCGCCGGCTTCCCGAGCCTCGCTATCGGAGCCGCCCGCCGATCCGTTCGGCCTGGCAAGTGCCTGGCCGATGGTGCAGTGGTCGAGTGCGACGGACACAAGATGACCTGCAGGCTCGACTATCGCCAGTGACGCCCGCGCGCGCTCCAGCACCGCGCGGAGCTCGGCCGGGGTCCGGGCCTGCTCCAGCAAGAGCTGGGCGTAGTCGAAACCATCCAGGCCCACTAGCGTCGGCAGGTGCGGAGTGCGCTCGGTCTGTACGGCCTCGGCCTTGGCGAAGGCCTGCGCCGCCTTCAGGGGTCGGCCCTGACCCTGCAATGCACGGCCGATGCGGGCCAGAGCCGCGAGCCCGAGTCGCCGGGCCTTGTCCTTGTCTACGACGCGTCCCGCGGTCTCCAGCGCCTCGCGCGCCACTGACTCGGCCTCACGCCAATTGCCGAGCGGAGTCAGCAGATCGACCAGGTTCTCCGATGAGCGACAGAAGCTGTCCCAGTCCCCGGCCTCGCGCCACTGCTCACGCTCCATCCGCCGCGGCCCCAGTGCCTCGTCGAGTCGGCCGAGCGACATGAGACAGTAGGCGACCGTGGCGATCAGCCAGGAGCGCTCGGGTTCGCTCAGGTCCCCGGTCACCGGCGCCCGCGACCACCCATCGGGGAAGAAGCCCGCCAGGGCCGAGAGGTCCGAGGAGATGGCGCCGAGTTGTAACAGGCTGTAGTACTGGTCGCCGCGCAGGATGCGGTCCTGGTAGACCTCGCGCCGCGCCTGTGCATACCGCCCCGCCCGACACCCATGCCCGATCGCCCGGTAGAGCGGCTCCAGCCCTTCCAGCGTATCCGACCGGTGCTGTTCGGGCAGTGCCCGGAACCAGTTGAACAGCAACCCATGGGCCGCCCGCCAGGCCGCGGGTGCCTCCTGCTCCAGTGCGCGCCCGAAGTGCTCGCGCACCAGCGGGTGGGCGTCAAGGAGCGCCGACATTCTGTCGGCGTGTAACCCAAAAAAACACCCAGCGCCGGCCCCGTGACTGTCCCGGTCCGCGAGCCCCCATTGCCGCAGCCGCGCGAGCGCCTCCTCGAGCTCCGCGTCCGTGGCCCTATGCAGCGGCTCGGTCAGCCCGGCGATGGGCGGGTCCTGTTCCTTGAGTGCCTGGATCGCCCCCCAGGGCGCCGGGCGGTCGAAGAGCCCGAGCACCCGCACCAGGGCACGGTCGAGGGCCGCGTGCTCGTCGCGCAGTGCCTCATCGAACCAGCCCATGACGGTGGCGGCGTGCCGGTCGGGTCCCGCGGCGGCCGGCACCGGCCAATCGCGGTCCAGAAAGGTCTGGGCCTGGTTGTCGAGAAAGCCGTGGGTCAGCTCCGCGGCCAGGACCAGGGCTAGCGGGTGGTCGGCGCAGCGCCCAGCCAGGGCGTCGAGTTGGTCCGGGGTGCCGGTGAGGCCGCGGGCCGCGAGCAGTTCGACCGCCCCCGGGCGCGGCAGTACACCGAGCCGGACCTGGTGGAAGGCCGGCTGGCACTCGATCAGCGGGTCCGGGATCGGCAGGCGCGAGGACGCCAGGCACAGTGCCTGGCCCGGGGCGGGCCCGAGCCCTTCGAGCAGGGCGGCGAGCCCCTGGTCCTTGAGTTGGCCGTTAAGCTTGGGGTCGGCGGACGCCTGCTGTAGGGGCTCCAGCCCGTCGAGCGCGATCAGGGTCGGGGCCGCGGCGGCAAGCCCGGCGAGCCGGTGGCCGAGGTCGTAGTCCGAGGTCGTGGGCTCGGGCGTGTCGCCCAGTTCCGCCAGCGCGCGGAACAGAAAGGCGCGGGCGCTGACGCTCTGGTTGTGGCTGCCCTGCGAATAGAAGGAGTGGCCGATGCAGCGGGTGCCGGCCGGCCAGTCGCGGTGCGCGATCCACCAGCGGGTGAGGGCCGACTTGCCGACCCCGCCGGGGGCGACCCACAGCAGCACGCCGCCTTGACTGGGCCGCGGTCCGCCGCCGAAGCGGGTGTCGAGGCGGGCCAGGTCCGCCGCGCGGCCATAGAGGCGGGCGGTGGCGCCGGGGAGCTCGGCGAGCAGGGCGGCTAGGGCGTCCTGGGTGCGGTCGGTGGGCGCAATCGGCTGGGCGCTGCGCCGGGCCAGGCCGCGGTCCTTGCGGTGCCAATCCAGGACTTGATGGATCTCGCGCACCACGGCGGTGTAGGCCATGGACTTGGGCCGGTGGGTGGTGATGGGCTTGGCGTCCCTGGGCACCATCTGGTGCGCCTTGATGATCGGGTCCAGGTCCCAGTTGCAATGGTCCGCCAGCACGAAGAGGACCAGGGTGCCGGCGTCGCGCCGACGGGCGAGGAAGGCGGGCAGTTCCTCGTCCATGCAGAACGCCGAGTTCAGAAAGTCCGCGCAGACGATGAAGAGGGCCCCGTCGGCGCGCTCGATGGCGGCGGCGATCTCATCGCGCCAAAGTTCTCCGGGCGGGATCTCCCGGTCGGTCCAGGTCGAGATCAGCCCGGCACGCTTCAGCGGTGCCAGGTGGACCAGCAGCCGGTCCTTGATCGGCTCGGCGGCGTGCGAGTAGCTGACGAAGAGCTCGAACGGGCGCTCGAAATCGCGGTCGCGGCGAGCCTGGCTGGCGGCGGGCATGGCGGGGTCCGTCGGGGGCGTGGGTTTAGGGCTTTATACCCGCGGCGGGGCGGGTTGGCAATGCGGGCTTCTGGCGGGACGGGGTTTGAAACCCCGTCCGTTTCAGCATGTAAGCCCCTAAAATGCTTACATAGCAAGGACTGCTGCGCCTTGCTATGTATAACATGCCTGCATAACATGCCCCCGTCCGCCCCCGCCCGGGGGCATGTATCGGGGGCAATCAGTGAGCAAGACCAAGCAAGACACCAAACATCTAACCCAACGGGGTAGCCTGACATGGTACCTCGTGGTGCGCAAGCCCGCCTTCCTTGGCGGTAAGATCATCGTCCAGTCGCTCAAGACGCGCGACCTTAAGGAAGCGCAGCAACGCCGAAATATCGCCCTTGGCGACCTTGAACGGGCTTGGGCTGCACACCGGACGGCTGCACCCGAGTGGACCACGCCCGCGGGTATCCTCGCGGTAGGGGCTGCCGTTGCCGCAGAGGTGGCGCTGGGCAGGGTCCGCCCGGGTGACGCCCTAGAGGGGTTCGACCTTGAGGCGTGGCACCGGGCGCGCGACTCAGACCCCAACGGTTTGACCTTCCCCCCGGACCTTGCCCCCGCCATGGCAGAGGCCCGCGCGCTCCTTACTGGGGAACCCCTGCCACTGGCCCTGAGTGCCGCTGTAGCCTCCCACCTTGCCGACCTGGCCCACGCCCGCCCCTCCACTGTCAGAACCCGCTGCCGCCGCCTGAACGCCTTGGTAGAGGCCCTGAAGGACCCGCCCCTTGCCAGCGTCACCCGTGCGGACCTTGCCGGGTTCGTGCGCTCCCATGTGACCGCCGCCGACCTCGCACCCAAGACGAAAAAGGCGTTCGTGGTAGACCTGCGGGTGTTCTTCCGTTGGGCGAAGGCATCGGGCTTGCTGGACGCCGATCCTTCCGAAAATCTCACCAAGCTTGTGCGTGACACGACACGCGGAGTTACTAACCCCGCCGCCGTGCGTGCGTGGACAGATAGCGAGCTTTCGCAGTTACTAAACAAGATGCGGGAAGAACTGCCGCCCGATGATTATATGTTTACGCTTGTTCACGTTGCACTGTATAGCGGTATGCGTGCAGAGGAAGTATGCAACATCCGCGGTTCGGACATCGTAGATAACTGCTTTGTGATTCGTGAGGCCAAGAACAAGAACAGTTTGCGCAGTGTTCCCGTGCATAGTGCGCTAGCTTGCTATGTTACCGGGCTTGGTGCCGATGAGTATCTGATTCCCGGCTTAACGCCCGCGGGAGTCGATAACAAGCGTTCGCGCCCTGCATCAAACAGGTTTAGCCGATATAAGACCGTTTGGGGCTTTGATGGCTCGCTGAATCTGCACTGTATGCGCAAGTCCTTCATAACGAAGCTGGAAGCCGCGGGAGTACCCCAGTCGGTTGCAGAGTCGCTTGCGGGGCACGGTAGAAACTCAATGTCGTTCGGGAATTACAGCGCGGGGCCGGGTGTCGCTGTGCTGCGTGAAGCGGTTGAAAAAGTGCGATATAAAATTTCCTAATCGTAGTTTTTTTAACTCGTATTAAGCGGGGGTTGATTCGCCCCCGGCGTTTTCATTGCTTTCGGGCTCCCGGCTGCTTATTCTGTAAGAAGCAGTAACAACACGGGAGCCCCGCCACCATGCCGACCGCCGCCGCAAGCTACACCCCGCCCCCCGCCGTCCCCCGGGCACCGCACCGCGGCGCCATTGCCGTTGACTTGGCCACGCGTGAGGCCATTGCCGCCGCCGCCGTGCGCCACGGGACAACCCGCTATGCCGTCACCGAGGCCCTTATTTTCGCAGCTCTGGAAGCCGTTGAACAAGGGCGCATGGTGATTGAGCCGGCACCGGACCTGCGGCACGAGGCCCGCGGCTGCGTGGTGAGGTGGGCACGGGTCCGGGAAGAACAACACCAAGCCGCCCGGGCTGCGTTCGCACAGGCACGCAAAGCCGCCGCCTGACGCGCAAAGAAAAGGCCCCGGCGTGGCGACTAGCCTGCACGGGGCCTTAAGAACTCAACCTCAAACCCAAAAGCCGCGGTTTACCAGACCGCAACCCCGATGCAACCGATCCCGGGATCGGTTGCACCGGCAACGTATCCCCCGAAGCGACAGGAAACACGAACATGAATAATACCGCACAACTCAACCGCACGCAACAGATTCAAGAGATTGACACCTTCCTTTCCCTGTTTCGGGACGGTGGGGAAGTGAACATTGCCCGTATCGTGGAAGGGGCCAACCGGGTTGATACCCGGTTTACGGGTGACGTGTTCGGCTTCGATGATGCAGCCGGGCACGCGTGGAGCCACAACGCTGAAAGAATCCCATCTGCTAACCTCTACTTCACCGTGAACCCGCACCGTGAAGGAATCGAGAGTCGGCGCAGTGTCGGGAAAGAGCACATTGCAGCCGCGGAGTACCTTCACGTTGACATAGACCCGGACCTTGCAGCCGCCCGGGGGCATCTGCTTAACAGCACCGTGCCCATGCTCCAAGCATCGGCGCACCCCCCGACCTTTATTGTGGACTCGGGGAACGGCTTAGGGGTGTTCTGGAAGCTGCGCAACAGTTTCACGTTACCCGACGAAGAACCCGCACGGGGGGAAGCAATCGCACGGATTGAGACACTTAACAAGAAGCTGGCGTTATCGCACGGCGGGGATAACTGCCAGGACATATCCCGGCTAATGCGACTGCCCGGGACGCTCAACCACCCGACAGCCAAGAAGCTTGCAAAAGGCTACCCGGTTGAAGCGGGCCTTTCGGGTTTGCTGGCTCATAACCCCGGTGCGCTGTACAGCGTGGAAGATATGGAAGCCGCGCTTTCTAATGTTGCGGTTGCAGTTACGGTTGCGCACAGTGGGGCGCAGTCTACCGGGAGCACGAAGGAGACGGGAGACGAAACCCCGCTGGGTGACGAAGAAGCGCGGCTTCTTATGGTTCGCTTCAACGCTGCGAAAGATCAAGATAGCGAGCTTCGCAAGTATGTTACCGGGGATAAGACCGGCGGGGATACTACCGGGAGCGGGTACCTGTTCATGCTGGCGGGACGGCTCAAGAAGTGGGGTTTCACCGAGAAAGAGTATTTTCACGTCGCGTTCTATGCTGAGAACTTAGCCGCGGATAAGCCCGACCAACACCGCCAAATCTGGCGAGCATGGGACCGAAGCGACACCGAAACGGGCAAGCCCACGGTTGCGCAAATGTTCGATAATGCTGAGACGTTGAATCCGCCGCCACTGCCCCCGCGCACCAATGCCCGTCGCGCGTGTGATAGGAACATAGACGTAGCAGCCGCGCTTCAGCGATTCGTCTTTGTGAAAAGGAAGGGGATTGTTGACCTGACAGACCCGCCGGATACTGACCCAATGTCAGTGCAGCAGTTAAAGGATTACTTAGCCTCGCACAAGACTAAAGCAAAGGATAAGGATAAAACAACAGACGATCAAAATACGTTCCCGTTATGGGAAACGTCTAAGAATCGCCAAGAAGCCGACGCACTAGGGTATGCACCTAGTACCGCAGGATGAAAGTGCTCGGACCATGTCAAGCTAGGCTGCCAACGGCTTGCCTTGGTAGGTCCAGCGGAATGGTTTGGCCATTGTCTTGTTGAAATAGTCGATGAAGTTTTTGATTTTCTGGCAAAGGTCGT
>NZ_CAJAXH010000007.1 GCF_903946935.1 uncultured Thiodictyon sp. | reverse complement strand
GTAGTTGATGCTCGGGAAGCGTCCTTGCTGCTGTACGGAACGAATTTTTTCAGCCGCCTTCGCCGCGCGGCAGCAGCGCAGCAGGCGTCGGTGTGAGCCGAAAGTCCGTAAATCTAGCGGGGAAAACGGGGACGGACAACGATTTCTTGTTCAGATTGGCAGTTCCATTTGCCCCGCCTCCCGCTCTGGAGCTCGCGGTCGCCCCGGTCGGCCGCGCCACGTCCGGCGTCCGAGCATGGCCGCGATCTCCCGCTGGAAGCGCTCGCTGCCCAAGGCAAACCCGCCGTTCGTCGCGGTACGGATCTCCGTCAGCACGTCTTGGGCGATGGCCGTGGCGACTAGATCCCGATAAGCGGCGCGGCGCGCCTCGTCGGTTTCTCCCAGGCTGGCATACAGCGGGTGCGCAGTGAGCAGCGTGTCCGGTACGCCGAGGGCATTGGCACGGTAGCTCGACCAAGGATACTCGCCGGGATCGGCAACGAGACCCGCACGCACCGGGTTGAGTTCGATATAGCGCTGACAGGCGAGCAGGTACCGGTCCCCCTCAATGATCGACGAACGGAAGCGCCCCTCGAATAGGGTGCCAGTTCGTCTATAGGTGCGGTTGACGTACTGAACGTATCGGAAACCGAGACCCTTCATCAGTCGGCCCGCTCCTCGCTCGGTCGTCGGGGTGATCAGGATATGGGAGTGGTTGGTCATCAGCGCATAGGCATGCACCATTACCGCTTTCGCGGCAGCCAGCTCGCCGAGCGACCCGAGGAAATACTGGCGGTCGGAGTCGGAGAAGAAGATCGCCGCGCAGTCGATCCCGCGCGCGATCACGTGCAGGGGGTAGTTGGCTACAACGATTCTGGCATGTCGGGCCACGGCGGTGAGGTGGTGCGGATGGGGAACGTCTCCTGAGTCTAGCAGAAAACGTTGTCTGTCCCCGTTTCGCTATGTCCCCGTTTCGCTACCTGGAAAACACCCCGAGCCTGCGGGTTAAACTTGATGACCCGCGTTGGCTTGACATGGTCTGGGCCAGGGCGGTCGCCCTGGCCGTGACCGAGACCGGGCTGGATTGTTTTCCCGACACCTGCGGCTGGTCGATGGATGCTGAGGTGCTCAATCCATCTTGGCTGCCGGAATGATGTCTAACCAACTGGAAGTCTTAATGTTTAAGAAAATCGCTTTTGCCGCCATGCTAGGAGTATCACTGTCCGGCACATGCCTGGCCGCGGATTTCGACCCGCTCGAGCAGGAGCAGATCGGCGGCCTGCGTTATGGCCAGTCTGAGGCCGCATTCAAGAAAGAGATTGGCTGTAAGCCAAAGCGCGGGCCTGATGAGTTCGCCGCGGCCGATGGCGCCTGGCACCAGGACTGGGAGTATCCGGACTGCGGGGTCTCGCTCGGCACGGTCTCTGATAAGAAGGGCGGGATCAAGACGATCGATACGATCGCTGTTTCCCGCCCGAACGCCATGACTACGAAGCGGGGCATCAAGATCGGGAGCCCCAAGGCCGCCGTGGTGACTGCCTATAAGGCAAACCAGAATAGAGACTTGAGCGAATCGGTCGATGGCTTCGCGGTCGGTTCGGAGGGCGGGATGTTGGTGTTTCGCTTTGCCGATGGGCGAGTTGATTCGATCTTTTTGGGCGTCGGCGCCGAATAACGCGGTCGTGGAGCGCCGATAGTCTGTCGGCGCCGGGCCGACGAAATGTCGGCGCTCCCAATAGCTGCTTGCCTCAAGGCCTAGATGGAGCCTCATCATGGACAGTATCCGCATCCGCGGCGTCCGTACTCACAATCTCAAGAACCTGGATCTCGACCTGCCGCGCAATCGGCTGATCGTGGTGACTGGCCTCTCGGGCTCGGGCAAGTCATCGCTCGCCTTCGATACCATCTATGCCGAGGGCCAGCGCCGCTATGTCGAGTCGCTGTCGGCCTATGCCCGGCAATTCCTCTCGGTGATGGAGAAGCCGGACATCGACCACATCGAGGGTCTGTCACCGGCCATCTCCATCGAGCAGAAGACCACCTCACACAATCCACGCTCCACCGTCGGCACTATTACCGAGATCTACGACTATCTGCGCCTGCTGTTTGCCCGGGTCGGCACCCCGCGTTGCCCCCAGCATGGCGAGGCATTGGAGGCCCAGACGGTCAGCCAGATGGTCGACCAGGTGATGGCGCTGCCGCCGGGTGAGCGGCTGATGCTCCTGGCCCCGGTGGTGTCGGCGCGCAAGGGCGAATACCAGCGTCTCATCGCCGAACTGCACGCGCAGGGCTTCGTGCGGGCGCGGATCGATGGCGAACTCTGTGAGCTGGACAGCCCGCCTGAACTGGATCTGAAGAAAAAGCACGACATCGAGGTGGTCATCGACCGCTTCCGGGTGCGGGCCGACCTGCAATTGCGGCTGGCCGAGTCATTCGAGACTGCGCTGGCACTCTCCGGCGGTATCGCCCGCATCGCCCCACTAGCGGCACCGGGCGATGAGGAGGGTGCCGCGCCGCCGCGCCCCGAAATCACCTTCTCTGCCACCTTCGCCTGCCCGGTCTGCGGCTACAGTATCCAGGAGCTGGAACCGCGTCTATTCTCATTCAATAACCCGGCGGGTGCCTGCCCGACCTGCGACGGGCTCGGGGTCGAGCAATTCTTCGACCCCGACAAGGTGGTGGTCCAACCCGGGGTGAGCCTGGCCGCCGGTGCGGTGCGCGGCTGGGACCGGAACAATAGCTATTACTTCCAGATCATCCGCGCGCTGGCCGAACACTACGGGTTCGATGTGGATGCCGCCTGGGGCGATCTGCCGGAGAGCGCCCGCCAAGTGGTGCTGTATGGCTCAGGCAAGGACAAGTTCAAATTCAAGCTCCCCCACGAGGGCGGCAGCGGCAAGGTCCGCGCATTCGAGGGGATCATCCCTATGCTCGACCGGCGCTATCGCGAGACCGACTCCAGCGCGGTGCGTGAGGAGTTGGCGCGTTACCTCTCGCACCACCCCTGTCCGTCCTGTCATGGTGCCCGTCTGAATGAGGCGGCGCGCCACGTCTTTGTTGCCGAACGCAATCTGCCCAGCCTCTCGGCCCTGCCGGTGGGCGACTGCCTGGCCTGGTTCGAGGGGCTGACCTTGCCGGGACGGCGCGGCGAGATCGGCGCGCGGATCAATCAGGAGATTGCGACGCGCCTGCGCTTCCTCACCGATGTGGGGCTCGACTATCTCACCCTGGAGCGCAGCGCCGAGACACTCTCCGGCGGTGAGGGCCAGCGCATCCGGCTCGCCAGCCAGATCGGTGCCGGTCTGGTCGGCGTCATGTATATCCTAGACGAGCCATCCATCGGTCTGCACCAGCGTGACAATGCCCGGCTGTTGAAAACGCTCACCCATTTGCGCGACATCGGCAATACGGTTATTGTCGTCGAGCACGACGAGGAGGCGATCCGCACAGCAGACCAGGTGGTCGACATGGGGCCGGGCGCCGGGGTCCACGGCGGTGAGGTGGTTGCCCAGGGTACCGCGGATGAGGTCGCTGCCAACCCGCGCTCACTCACCGGCCGCTATCTCAGCGGCGCGCTGCGTATCGCGATCCCCACTCGCCGCACCCCGCTGGACCCCGACCGCCAATTGCGCATCCTGGGCGCCACCGGCAATAACCTGCGCAATGTCGACGTCGACATTCCGGTCGGCACCTTTTGCTGCATTACCGGGGTCTCGGGGTCGGGTAAGTCCACACTCATCAACGACACCCTCTTTCCGGTCGCCGCCCGGGCGCTCAATGGCGCGAGTGCCAGCCCGGCCCCGCATCGCACGATCGAGGGTCTGGGCCATTTCGACAAGATCGTAGATATCGACCAAAGCCCCATCGGCCGCACCCCACGTTCCAATCCGGCCACCTATACCGGGCTATTCAACATGGTGCGCGACCTGTTCGCCGCGGTGCCGGAGGCGCGTTCCCGCGGCTATGGCCCTGGTCGCTTCAGCTTCAATGTGAAGGGTGGGCGCTGCGAGGCCTGCAAGGGCGATGGACTCATTCGGGTGGAGATGCACTTCCTGCCCGATATCTATGTGCAATGCGATACCTGCAAGGGCCGCCGCTATAATCGCGAGACGCTCGAGGTTCGTTATAAGGGCCGCACCATCGACGAGGTGCTTAATCTCACCATCGAGGACGCGCTGCCCTTTTTCGCCCCGGTCGAGGTCATTCACCGCAAGCTCCAGACCCTGATGGATGTGGGGCTCGCCTATGTGCGCCTGGGCCAGAGTGCGACCACCCTGTCCGGCGGTGAGGCGCAGCGGGTCAAGCTTTCGCGCGAACTGAGTAAACGCGATACCGGTCGCACACTCTATATCCTGGATGAGCCCACTACTGGGCTGCACTTCCACGACGTGGCGCAATTGCTCGCCGTGTTGCACCGCTTCCGCGACCACGGCAATACGGTCATCTGTATCGAGCACAATCTGGACGTCATCAAGACCGCCGATTGGGTCATTGACCTGGGGCCTGAGGGCGGCGACAAGGGCGGTGAGATCATCAGTGTCGGCACCCCGGAGCAGATCGCGGCCGATCCGCGCTCCCATACCGGGCGCTTCCTCAAGCCATTGTTGGAGCGGGGATGGTAGGGTGCGGTTCGTCGCCCATCCCGCCCGATGGCCCTTCCTGACCGCGGGTCGCCTGGTTAAACCGCCCCTTGCCCAACGACTAAACCGGAGCCCGTGATGACTGCAATCACCTACACACAGGCACACAAGCACCTCGCCGAAACCATGGGTCGGGTCATCGCCGACCACCAGCCGGTCACCATCCCTGATCATTGTGCAGTGCCGGTATCATTCTAGTACCGCAGGATGAAAGTGCTCGGACCATGTCAAGCTAGGCTGCCAACGGCTTGCCTTGGTAGGTCCAGCGGAATGGTTTGGCCATTGTCTTGTTGAAATAGTCGATGAAGTTTTTGATTTTCTGGCAAAGGTCGT
>NZ_CAJAXH010000006.1 GCF_903946935.1 uncultured Thiodictyon sp. | reverse complement strand
GGGCACACCGCCGACACCCAAGCTGCCTCCCGCAGAGGTTTGGATCAACCCGCCGGCCGCAGGCTTAACCGAGATCCAAGAGCCTCCCGAGCAACACTAAATTCGACACCCCGGTGTCTCATTTTCATTGACACATTCCGGTTTGGATCGACCGGCTCCGCGTCGGTCATTCGCAACCAATTCTCCCGCGCGACCTCGCCAAGAAACTGGTCAAACTCGGCACGCTCCATATCACTGGACTGGGCCCATCGCATCTCCTTAACGACGCAACGACGCATGAACGCTTCAGGCAAATCACGCTCGTCGTTTGAAGTAAACACCACCAACAGGCCACCGTCGATAGCCCGCTCAGATTGCCCGCCGCCCGCCACGGGAGACCACTCGACATCGAAGGGTTTGTGAATCCCATCCACCCGAAACCGACCGGCACCAAGGGTTTCCAGAAGATCGTTGGCAACCGCAGGATCGGCCTTGTCGATTTCATCGATCAAGACCACCGCCCCCTGTGGATGACGCTGGGCGTTCGCGGCAAACGGATCGGGGATCTCTGGGGCGTTATCGGTTACCTGCCCCTTGCGACTGGCTGCGGTGGGATTGAACGCCCACCAGAATGGACCGGGAATAAGATATTCGGAATGGTCCAGGTCTGTCCCGTCGCGTCCCGTACGCTGGGAACTTTGAGCGTCGGCCAAGCGGCGTACATAGTCAAACCGCCAAGTCAGGTCCTGCGCCTCCGTCCGGGACGTGACGACATGGCGATAGAAACGCCAGTTCAAGGCGGTTGCCGCGGCCTCCGCGATCGTGGACTTTCCGATCCCAGGCTCGCCCTTCAACAACAGGGCGCGCCGCGTTGCCAGGGCGACGTTCAAGGTCAGCACCACATCGTGCTTCCAGCAATAGATCAGGGGGCGCCTGATACCCGCCACTTCAGTGGTCGGCGCTGGATCGAAAATCTTCTTATAGGACGGTGCAGTCGCAAGCGATTCAGACATAAGTCGTCCTCAGCGTAAATGGTTAAATCAATGTCGTGTCGTATCCGCATCTGCGTTCAAACACTCGTTAAGTCGCTTGCCTGCATACAGGTCGAGCGAAATCTCGATGACATCGTGTTGAAACGCCCTGAGCTTATCGAGGACCTGGGGTTGCTGCCGATTAACGGCCATCAAAATGCAGGGTGGAGGCCCTTGCCATTTAACAAACTGTCGCAACACCGCGGGTCGGGCGGATGCCACATGCAGAAGGCCGGAGAGCTTATTCGAGGAGTGCCCTTCCAAGAGTCGAGCCGTCGGATCGATGATAAGGGGCAAACGATTGTCGCAGTATGCCGATTTTGCCATTTTGGAAACGGTATCGCATAGCGCAGAGATGTTTCGATAGAGTTCGCAGCTGGTGTCAACAACGTGTGCGAGGGCGGCGCTGCGGTGCAAGTCGTCGAAATCTCTCAGTAGATCGTGAACTAACCGACTGTCGGGTCGGCCGTCATTGCGGTCCGCCGCTGGAGCGAGATCCGCGGCCACAAGAAAAAACTCATAAAAGACCTGCGTCCAATCTATTTGCTTTGCAGCACTGATTTCCAGATTGTAAACGAAGGCAAAGGTCCGTGCGCAGGCATTCTTGTCGGACCAGCTATCGCAAAAGCGTACGGCCGACTCTACAGAAACCCACAACCGCTGGAAATAGCGCTCAATGTCCGATTGCTCAGGTCCGCCAGCCCCCCGATTGTTCTCACACGCCCCCCTAAAATCACCCACCACCCGCGCGGCGTTTTCATAATAGGGCTTGAAATATTCAGTATCCAAGGGCTCTCGCGGGTGCGGGCCGGACAGCAAGGCATGGGCCAATGCACGATCGGCGCGCGCATCCCCTTGTTCCCGAATATACTGATCAAACCGCTCCTGAGCGGACTCCCTCCGATTGCTCGGAATCAATAAGCTGATCAGTGCATCGCGCCGGGTAAACGGGCGGGTATGGCACAAGACATGATCGACAAAATCGGCGACTGGGTCGTTGTATTCTTCGGCATGTGCTTAGCGGGAAACATCATGTGCCGGCGCCGAAGCCATAGAGAGGGTCTTGATCTCATCGGCAATAATTCCGGCATCGGCATTCAAGCAATGGTCATCACGGGACGGGTCCAATGATCGACATTGTAATTCATCCAGGCGCAGGATGGCCCACTTTGCCAACGCGTGGGTGTGGCGGTCCGTGCCGACGAAAATCGGCACAATCTGGCGAAGTTTCCCGGATGTCTTGCGATGATAAAGCAGGGACGCTTCATAAAACAGCCAAGCGCGATCAATGAGCAGCGCGTGATTGGCGGGTGCCGAGTCACTGGCATTCATGTCAGAGGTGAGAAACAGGATACCGCTATCGCACCGGTCCAACTCCATCAACAAATCGAGTCGCCAAAAACTGCCTCTGTTACGTTTTCTGTGGGTAGCGGGGTTTTCCCCCGCCCCACCGACACCCATCTAGGGCACCATTGAAAAACCTGTTGCTGTGGCTGTGGAGTTGTGGGCGAGAGGCCCGAGAGTGTGGGCAACCGGTGGGCCGCGCCAGCACGGTGCTCACCGACTGCGCGGTGGCCGCGGCGCGGTCCATCGGTTGTCCACACGTCCCGCAGGGCTCGGGCCGGTCCGAAGGACTCGTCCACAAATCCACAGGCAGCCCGCGTGAGGGTACTGCCATGAATCATCCGTCGTCGTCCTTGTTCACCGTCGCCCTGGGCCTGCAAGCGCCCTGGGAGGTGGTCAATGTTGCCTTCGATCCCGGTGCGGGGCGCATCGATTTGCAGGTTGCCTTCAGGCCGGGAACGCGTTTTACCTGCCCGCATTGCGGGGCGGAACACCAACCGGTACACGACACCCTGGAGCGGGAGTGGCGTCACTTGAACTTTTTCCAGTACCAGGCATACCTGCGCGGCAAGGTGCCGCGGGTGCGCTGCCGCGCCTGCGCCAAGACGACGCAGGTGGCGGTACCGTGGGCGCGCCCTGACAGCGGTTTTACCCTGCTGATGGAAGCCCTGCTCGTCACCCTGTGCCAGGCGATGCCAGTCCGTCAGGTGGCGCAGCTGCTGGCGGTTAGCGACATGCGCGTGTGGCGCACCCTGGACCACTACGTCGAGCAGGCGCGCGTTCAAGAAGACTTCGCAAGCGTCTCCGCGGTCGGTCTGGACGAGACCGCCGCGCGACGCGGGCACGACTACATCAGCCTCTTTCACGATCTGGAGGCGGGGCGCTTGCTGTTCGCCTGCGAAGGGCGCAAGGCCGAGGTCGTGGCCCAGTTTGCCGACGACCTCGAAGCCCACGGCGGCTGTGCCGAGAACGTCCGCGCGGTCTGCATCGACATGTCCACCAGCTATCGCGCCGGCGTCGCCGAGCACCTGCCCTGGGCGGCCGTCACCTTCGACGAGTTCCATGTCATCCAACTGGTCAACAAGGCGGTCGACGAGGTCCGCCGCCAAGAGGCGAAATCCACCCCCAGCCTCAAACGGAGCCGCTACCTGTGGCTCAAAGACAAGCAGGACTGGAGCGCGCGCCAGATCGCCCACTACGCCGACCTCAAGCGCCTGAACCTCAAGACTCACCGGGCGTTTCGGATCAAAGAAGCCCTACGCGAGATTTTCCACCGTGCCGCCAACCGCGCCGAGGCCGAACCACTGCTGGAGCAGTGGTACAGCTGGGCACGCCGCTGCCGCCTCGAACCCATCAAGCAGGTCGCCACGACCCTCAAGAACCACTGGGACGGCATCCTCAACGCCTTCGATTCCAAACTCACCAACGGCCGGGTCGAAGGAGCCAACTCGCTCATCCAGGCAGCCAAGGCGAAGGCCCGTGGCTATGGCACCACCAAGCACCTGATCACCATCGCCTACCTCATCGTCGGCAAGCTTAGTCACCTGCCGACATCCCCCTTCAAACACAACGCCCGTGCCACGCTCGCAGGGTGAATCAAAAGCGTCAGACCCTTTGCCCACACCAAACGTAATAGAGCCCAAAAACTACCGGCTGAAATTGCGGCATCCTTGAAGATCGTATGCTGACCGTCGTCAAGACGCTTCGATGGGATGAGTACATCACGATCACGTAGCGCACGTTCAAGGGCCGCGAGGCTACGCTCCCCGTCACGCCGGCTGTAACTTAAAAACCAATGCACGACGCCCCCTTAACGATTAGCGTGACACCCGATGTTGCCCACATGTTGGCCAACGACGACACACCCCAATAGTCTGTGAGGACTTAGCAGTGCCCCGCGAGGACACATCATCAGCATTCGCCAAGAACATATCCGGCGCTCCGAGTCCTAATGGTGAACAACCTTTGTCCGAGCTCGCCGACCTGGAAATGGATGGCAAATCCAGCCGCTTGATACGTGTTTTTCTGCCAATTTTAGTAGCCCAGATCGCTCCCCGCAAGCGCGTTCTTGGGCTCAGATTGCAGAAATGCTTCGTTGTCTGCGCAGGCATCACGGCCTAAAACGCGTTCTCAAGTACCACTGCGTGGAGCAAGCCGCTTTTGTTCGTGAGCGGGCACTCTCCCAACCCAAGGGGCGCCCCGGCCAAGTGCGCCCATGGCGAAGATGGCGACAGTCACCAACCCAGTCGGTTACACTGGCACATCCCAACACGGATCATCCCAATCATGCCCTTTGTCTTCCAAGAGCATCCGCTACGCCGCGCCCTGACGGCTGAACTTCACGCCCGCACCTTCGAGCCGCTGCGTGCCCCCGAGCGGCTGTCTCATCTCGCGGTGGTGTGCGGCGAGCAGGGGACGGACCGCAATATCGAACACCTCAAGCGCCTGCTGGAGCACTATGACCAGCCCATCCCGGAGACGGTCGACCAGCACTACGCGGTGAACCTGGGGCCGATGCGCCTGCGCTGGGAGCGTCACACCGAGTTCGTCACCTACACCTTCAGTAAACGCGGTGCCTTCACGCATCCGTTCGCCTCACCCGTGCTCGACGAGCTCCCGCAGGAGTGGCTGCGCGACCTGCCCGACGAGGTGATCTCCGCGGTGTCGCTCGCGGTGGATTCCTGTGCGACGCCGGAGCGCGACAACGACGAACTGACCGATCTATTCGACGGCAATCCAGTCATCGGCTCCGAGGCAGTCGGCGGGTTGGCGCGCGTCTGGTCGGACTTCAGGATCCATTCCGACGGCTTCGTGCGCATCCTGATACGCGACTGTAGCCTGTCCGAGAACCAGGCTGGGCGACTCGCCAAACGGATACTGGATATCAACACCTACCGGGGGCTCGCCTTGATCGGGTTTCCGCTGGCAAGGCAGGTGGCACCCTCGCTGACTGACGCCGATCATCGGCTGGCGATGCTCGCATCGCGGATGTCCACCCAGGGGAAGTCGGCAGACGTCGCCTTCGAGAGCGAACTGTTGGCCGAGCTGACCAATCTCGCCGCCGAGATCGAGGCGATCTCGGCCCGTACGACCTATCGTTTCGACGCCTCGCGTGCCTACTACGGGATGGTCCGCAAGCGGCTCGAGCAACTGCGTCAACAACGCATCGAGGGCTTGCAGACCTTGACCGAGTTTCTCGACGCCCGCCTGGCACCCGCGATCGCCACCTGCGAGTCGACCCAACGACGCCTGACCGACTTGGCCGAACGCGCGGCCAGGCTCACCAGCCTCTTGCGAGCGCGGGTGGAGGTCTCGCTGCAAGAGCAGAATGGCCAGCTACTGGAGTCGATGGATCGCCGCGCGCATCTGCAATTGCGCCTCCAGGAAACGGTCGAGGGACTGTCGGTCATCGCAATCGGCTATTACGGGGTGGGGCTCATCGGTTACCTACTCAAAGGTCTGGAACATGGCGGGCTGCACATCGACGCCACGCTCGGCATGGGCATCGCGGTGCCGCTGGTCGTCGGCGTCGCCTGGCTGGGACTGCGGCGGGTCAAAAAGCACCTGACCGGCGCCGATTGACGCTGCCCCGCAGTCAGGCCGCGTTCGCCCGCCCGCCCCGCTCATCCAACTCGCGCATCAACGGATAGAGGCTCTCGGTTTCACGTTGGATACGATCGAGCACCAGCTCGAACATCTGATTGGTGTCGCGCACGAAGGCCGCATGGTCAGCGATCTTCAACTCGCGCTTGCGCTCGTCGCACCAGTCCTTGCGGTAGCGGGCGAAGATCCGCTTGATCTCCATGGAGCCGGAGAGAAAGCGGTCGGCGACGTTGGTCAGATTGCGATCCTGGCTCTGAATGAGACGCCCGCAGAAGCTTGTATCCACTTCTTCCATGTGGTTGCGAACCGCGGCCAAATATTCAAAGAAGAGCCGCCGCGCGCAGTCCGAATCACAGAGTTCACGCCGCTGGATGAGGTAGAGGAAGACGTTGGACATCTCCGTGATGTTATGGATTTGTTGGTGGCATCTCGTGAAATTGATCATGTGTACTCCACCCCGCCGAGGGGCGCTGAAGGACTGCCGAAAAAAATGGTTCCCGTTCGTGCCCCGCTCCGGCCGTCCCGCGGAAGAGACGGGTGCGGTGGTGAAAAACGTAACGCCCCGGCGCGCGCTTTACAAGCAAAAAATCGCGACGGCCGGATCTTCGCCCAGTCGAACCGGTCCCGGGCTCAATACAGGGGGGACGGCGTCGGCGGCGCGGGTTTGGGCAGACCGCGCACCACGGCGGCCACGTCCTCGCTGAAGGCACCCAGGGCCGCGCTCATGGCGGCAATGAGCGCCCCCCGGTCGGCGCCTTGGCGCAACGCCTGACGGTAGCTGGTCTCGCGGACCGCCAGCGCCTGCTCCAGCCGGGGGTCCAATACCGCCCAGCGCACCTTCAGTACGGCCGCCCCCGTCGGCGTGCCCTCGAAGGTCAACACGTCCGCTGAAACCCTGAAATCGAGCGGATAACGGACCTCGCTCGGGAAGATGACGATCCGGCTGGTGCCGAGCAGATAGCCCAGATTCTCGCTCCAGACCCGCAGAAAATCGTCCTGCAAGGTGCCGCCCCAGCGGTTGAACTCATCCACGACCAGGCCATTGGCCCCATCCCGGGAGACGATCTGTGGCCGATCCAGCGCCGTGGGAAAGGTCACGGGGCCGAGCCCAATGCCGATGGCCCCACCGCTCGTCGCCCCGCGCCCATCCGCTGCCGGCAAGGGCCTGAGCGTGTAGAAGGTCGCCGGCGGTGAAGCGGCACAACCGAGGAGCGACAGGCCCCCGACCAGGGTAGCCGCCAGCGTGCAGGCCAGCCCTGACACCCTGACCCTGGCGTTCATCGCCCGCCCGCCTTGCCCTTGAGCAGCGCCTCCGGATGGCGCTCCAGATAGTCCGCCAAGAGCCGCAGTGAGCGCGCCGCGGCAGTCAATTCCTGGAACATCTTCTGCGACTCGATATAGATGGGCGAGTTTTCTGCGACCACGTCACTGGCATCCTTCATCGTGGCCGTCGTCGCCCGCAGCGCCGCGGCGAGCTCGGGAGCGATCTCGCCGTTGAGGCGCTCCGCGGTCTGGCGCAACGCGGCCAGCGCCGCCGCGGTCTCGGCGATCGCACCCTTGAGTTCCGGGGAGCCGACGATCGTCTTGGCGCTCGCCGCCGCCGCGGCCACATCGCGGCCGATCTGCTCGATGGGCAGGCCGTCGAGCTTATCGAGGATGCTGTTCGCCCTGGTCGTCAGAGCCTCCATCGAGGTCGGCACGGTCGGCAGCACCAGATAGTCCCCGTGCCGCCCCAGCGGCTCCGGCGCCGCTTTGGGATAGAAGTCCAGGTCCACATAGAGCTCGCCGGTCAGCAGGTTGCTGGACTTGAGCTGGCCACGCAACCCATTGGCGACCAGCCGCTCGATCACCTTGATCCGGCCACCCTGAGCCGGGGCGCCACGCACCCCGATGCGCCCCGGCTCGACCTCGACCAAGACCGGGATTTGGAACTCGAGGTCCTCGACGTTGAAGGTCAATTGCACGTCTAGGACCCGCCCGATGGCGATCCCCCGCAGCATGACCTGCGCACCCACCGTCAGCCCATTCACTGACCCCTTAAAATACAACAAATACTGCTCCTTGTAGGCATAGGTCTTGGCATGGGCCTCAGTGCGGCTCGGGTAGAGCGGAAAGACCTCCTGGGAGCGGGCCGGCTTGCCCTCCTCGTCGATAGTCTCCGGTGTGTCGAAGGAGACGCCGCCGATCAGGACCGACAGGAGCGACTGGGCGTCCACCCGCACCCCGGCGGTGGAGATCGCCACATCCACCCCGCTGGCATTCCAGAAGCGCGTATTGGTTTGGACGAGTCGATCATGGGGAGCGGAAATGAACAGCTCGATACTCACCGCCTGGCCGTCCGCGGCCAGTTCATAACCCACCACCTGCCCCACCTCGATCTGCCGGTAGTAGACCGGGGAACCGAGGTTCAGCGACCCCAGGGCCGGCGCCCGCAGCACGAAACGCTTGCCCGGCTCCGAGGTAGTGAAGAGCGGCGGTTCATCCAGTCCGCGGAAGCGGCGTTCGCTCTCACCCTCGATCACCGGATCGATGGCGATATAGGGTCCCGACAACAGCGTGTCGAGCCCGGACACCCGGCTGGCGGTGACCCGCGCACGTTCCACCCAGAAACGGGTGTGCTTCGTCAGGTAGGGGGCGGAGCCGTACTTGAGTTGGGCCGTCACCAGGACCGACTTGAGATCCGGACTGACATCGATGGCCGTCACCTCCCCCAGGGCCACGTCCTTGAATTTGACCTTGGTCTTGCTGGGCTGGAGCCCGGCCGCGGAGTTAAACTCAATCTGGATGGTCGGCCCCTCGTCGGCGAAGGTCTTATAGGCGAGCCAGCCGCCGCTGGCCAGGGCCACCAGGGGGATCAGCCAGACGATCGAGAGCCGCACCGGCCGCAGCCCCACGGCCTGCGGCAACGCGTCGCCCGACCAGTCCTCGGACCGGCCGGGCACCGGGGGGGAGCGATCCGGGGTCGGGTCGGGGGTCGGGTCGGGGGATACCCCAAGCGCGGTCTCTGACATGATCCTCCCCTTAGTGCGACACCGGGTCCTGATCCAGAACATCCCAGATCAGCCGGGGGTCGAATGACATGGCGGCGAGCATGGTGAGGACCACGACCGCGCAAAAGAAGATGGCCCCCGACTCCGCCTCGACGCTCGCCAGATTGCCCAATCGCACCAGTGCGACCAGGATAGTGACGACGAAGACGTCGACCATGGACCAGCGGCCGATCGTCTCGATCAGCCGATAGAGCCGGGTGCGTTCCCGCGGCCGCCATGCCGAGCGCACCCCCACCGAGATCAAAAGGAAGCAGAGGATCAGGATCTTGAGCAAGGGCACGACGATGCTGGCGACGAAGACGATCGCCGCGAGCGGCCACATGCCGTGGGTCAGGAGATACACCGCCCCGCTCAGGATGGTATCCGATCGACTGCTCCCGAGCGAGGTGACGGTCATGATGGGAAGTAGATTAGCCGGCAGGTAAAAGATCACCGCGGCCGCGAGGAGCGCCCAGGTCCGCTGGAGACTCGCGGGCTTGCGCGCATGCAGGACCGCGGTACAGCGCGGGCAGCGCCAGCGGCGGCCGACCCGCGGCGCCGCACGTCGCGCAACCACCAAATCGCAGACCGTGCAGCCGAGCACGTCATCGCCGGGGCGGCGTGGCTGCGCCGCCACGCCCGGCGGCAACGGCACCCGCGACCACACCAGGTCCGGGTCCAAGGCCGCCTGGGCCGCGGCCAGGACGAGAATCAGGGCGGCGAACGCGAACAGGGAGACGCCGGGGACGATGGTCGCCATCTCTGATAACTTAACCACCGAGACTAGGACGCCCAACATAAAGACGTCAGTCATGCCCCAGGGGGCCAAGGTGCGGACATGCCGAAACAGCGTCGGCAGCCAGGACGGCATCCGACCGCGACTGAGCGGTATCAGCACCACCAGCAGCAGGGCCAGTTGTAAACCGGGGGCCAGCACGCTGGTGAAGGCCACCACCACCGCAATCTCCCACTTGCCCTGCTCATACAGGTTGAGGATGCCGCTGACGAGCGTCGTCTGCGTCTCTTGTTCCTGCATCGCGAACGACAGGAAGGGCCAGGTGTTGGCAATCACAAACAGCGTCAGTGCCGCCACGGTCAGGGCGAGCGTGCGATTCAGACTGTCCGGGCGATGACGATGCAGCACCCGGGCGCACCGCACACAGGCGCTCGCACCCCCCGGCGGCAGTTCCGGGTTGCGCTGGAGCAGACCGCAATCCGGGCATTGGGTGAGAGGATCAGACATCGGTCAGTCAGGGCAGACAGGACACCTATCCACGTTAAGCGATACACGCTCATCTGTCCACGGGGGAACGCAGACGTCACCCGCCCGGGTTCGGCTCGGCAAGGCTCGGATCGAGCGTATGCTCGGTGCGGCAGCGCTGCACACGATGATCGCGCACGCCCAGGGCCGCGAGGCGCTCGCGAAGTACCGCCAGCTCCGCGGGGCCGTCCCGGCCGGGCATCGGGGTGGTACGCACCTGGAACGCCACCCCGGCATCCAACAGCAGGGCCAGACTCGCCCAGGCGCGCTCGCCCGAGCCGGGGACGCCGGTAACCGCCGGGTAGTCGGCCGGCAGGGCCTTGATGTCGAGCCCGACCCAGTCGAGCAGGGGCAACAGGGCCTTGAGCCGCGCCGGGAAGGCGCCCGAGGTGTGGAGCCCGATCTTGAAACCCAGGGCGCGAACCTCATTCATGGCCGCCGCCAGGGTGGGCTGCAAGGTCGGCTCGCCGCCGCTGAAGACCACCGCGTCGAGTAGCCCGCGGCGACTTTGCAGGAAGGTACGCACCTCCGCCCAAGGGATCAGGTCCGGCGAACGCGGGGGCAGCAGGTGGCCGTTGTGGCAGTAGCGGCAACGCCAGGGACAGCCCTGGCAGAAGACCACCGCGGCGAGTTCGCCAGGGTAGTCGACGGTGGTCAGGGGGGTGAGACCACCGACACGCAACTCGGGCGGGGCGCCTGGCGCCGCCGCCGGCACCGCGGTCATTAGATCCGGCGACTGCGCAATTCCCATGGCGACTCCTTAAACCCAAAATCCGGCCATCGCTCACGCCAAGGCGCCAAGCTCGCCAAGAAACACAACAGGGTAGACCTGCATCCAGATCACCCTCGGGGCGCACAGCGCCCAACGCCTGCGTGACACCGCTGGAGCGGTGTCACGAGAGGGTCTTGCTCAGGCGGCGGCCTGGTGCAGGACGCGCAGGGGCGTGCCGCGCGGGTTTTCGGTGAAGTAGCAGCGCTCGCCATGCTCGGCGCGCTTGCCGACGTTGAAGGCGGCGACCGGGCGGTGGTAGCCCATGACCCGGGTCCAGACCTCGCACCTGGTGCGCTCTTGCGGGTTCAGGGTCACGGCGTTCTGCTCATTCATGGTCGCTCTCTCTTCTTGACGAATAGTGGTGTTCATTGACGATTAGGCCTTGGCTACCCGTTTGCGCGCGATCAGTTCCTCATCGCACATCGGGCAGAACTCGTGTTCGCCGGCCAGATACCCGTGCTTGGGACAGATGGAGAACACGGGCGTGACGGTGATATAGGGTAGGCGGAAGTTGGTCAGTGCGCGGCGCACCAGCCGCTTGCACGCCTCCACACTGGAGACCTGCTCGCTCATATACAGGTGCAGCACGGTCCCGCCGGTATAACGGGATTGCAGCGGTTCCTGCATCGCCAGCGCCTGGAAGGGATCGTCCGTGAAGCCCACCGGCAACTGGGTGCTGTTGGTGTAATAGGGCGCGTCCGCGGTCCCGGCCTGAAGGATGTCCGGGTAGCGCTTCTGGTCCTCACGGGCGAAGCGATAGGTGGTCCCCTCGGCCGGGGTCGCCTCCAGGTTATACATATGCCCGGTGGACTCCTGGAACTCCACCATCCGTGCGCGCACCCGATCCAGCAGCCGGATCGCCAGCGCCTGCCCCGCCTCGGACGTGATGTCGTCCTGATCGCGGGTGAAGTTGCGGATCATCTCATTGATGCCGTTCACGCCGATGGTGGAGAAGTGATTGCGCAGGGTCCCGAGATAGCGCTTGGTATAGGGGAAGAGCCCCGCATCCAGGTGACGCTGCACCACCTTGCGTTTGATTTCCAAGCTATTACGTGACAGTTCGAGCAAGCGGTCCAGGCGCGCCATCAGGGCCGGCTCGTCGCCCGGGTATTCATAACCCAGGCGGGCGCAATTGATGGTGACCACCCCGACCGAGCCGGTCTGCTCGGCCGAGCCAAAGAGGCCATTGCCGCGCTTGAGCAGTTCCCGCAGGTCGAGCTGCAGGCGGCAGCACATGGAGCGGACCATATTCGGCGTCAGCTCGGAGTTGATGAAATTCTGGAAATACGGCAGGCCGTATTTGGCGGTCATGGCAAACAGCCGATCCGCGTTCTCACTCTCCCAGGGGAAGTCCGGGGTGATGTTGTAGGTCGGGATCGGGAAGGTGAAGATCCGGCCCTTGGCATCGCCCTCGGTCATCACCTCGATATAGGCGCGGTTGATCAGGTCCATCTCGGCCTGGAGGTCGCCATAGGTATAGGGCTGCTCCTCGCCGGCGATCACCGGTATCTGCTCGCGCAGGTCCTCGGGGCACACCCAGTCGAAGGTGAGATTAGTAAAAGGTGTATTGCCGGTGATGAAGGTCTTGCCGTGGCGGCGCGCCACGAAGGTGCCGTTACGGGTGGTCGGGCACCAGACCTTGCCCTTATAGGGCCGACGCTCAATGAGCTGGATATAGGTCTCGCGATTGCGGATCAGGTTCAGTACATGGACGCCCGAGTCCTGGCGCGTATAGACGCTGCTCCCGTAACCGGCCAGCGCACACAGTTCCTGGAGTGCGTCCAGGTTGTCTCGATCATTGGTGTAGATGCGTGTGCGGCCATTCGGCTCGACGCTCCCATCGCCCTTGATATAGGTGTCGAGGAATAGCTGAATCTGGCGAAGCGAGAGGGTGCGGATGACCGCCGGAACGCACTTGCGCTCCAGGTGGCTCAGCACGAAGTCGCTGCCTTCCTTATTCAGCCGATAACGGTAGACTGGATAATTCGCGTAGGTCCCCGTCTTCTCCAACAGGTGATAACTCAGCCCCAATTCCTCGAGCAGCCAGGCAATCTCCGCGGCGTTCTCCGGATGGCCGGTCGATTGGAACAGGCTGATCCGGCGACGCCCGGCGCTGAAATCGAAGTTGCCGTCGGCGACCACCCAGGCCAGCAGCATCACCACCCGGTCGTCGATCTCAAGCCGCGAGTCGGTCTCCCAGGCGTTGGGGATGATGACCGGGGACTTGAGGGCGGCGACCTCTTCGATGTCCTCCAGGACCCAGCGGTTGTCGCTGTTGAAGACCTTGCGCAAGACCTTGTGCCCCGGGGTAATCCATTGCTCCTGGGTGCGGTTGCGCAACACATACATATCGCCGTCGAAGTCGTAGGCCTTCACGGCCAGCGGCTCGAGATATTCCAAGCGATTATTGCGCCAATCGAAGGTCGCGATCCGCTCACCCGACTGGAGCTGGTCATAGCGCTTCCAGCCGTGCTCGGTCAGGCACTCGGTTTCCGCGTCGACACACTGAGTCCCCCAGCGCGAGGGCACATTCAGGTTATAGATCAGTTCCTGGATGTACTGGCGCACCTGCCGATAGTCGAGCCCGTCCTTGCGCACGAAGGGGGCCATATAGGTATCGAAGCTGGAGAAGGCCTGGGCACCTGCCCATTCGTTCTGCAGGGTTCCCAGAAAGTTCACAATCTGCCCCACCGCGCTCGACATGTGTCGCGGCGGCCCCGCCTCGACCCGCCCGGGCACGCCGTTCAGCCCCTCGTGCAGCAGGGTACGCAGCGACCAGCCGGCGCAGTAGCCGCAGAGCATGTCCAGATCGTGGATGTGGACGGCGCCGTCGCGGTGGACCTCCCCGATCTCGGGCGGGTAGACGTGCGACAGCCAGTAGTTGGCGATCATCTTGCCGGAGGTGTTGAGGATCAGCCCGCCGAGCGAGTAGCCCTGGTTGGCGTTGGCGGCGACGCGCCAGTCCGAACGATCCAGGTACTCGTCGATGGAGGCGGCCACGTCCACCAAGGTGCGGCTGTGGTCGCGCAGCCGGGTGTGCTGCTCGCGGTAGACGATGTAGGAGCGCGCGGTCTCGAAGTGGTTGGCCGCGATCAGCGTCTGCTCCACCACGTCCTGGATCGCCTCGATGTCGGGCAGCCGCCCGCCGCCGAAGCGGTGGGCCAGGACCTTGACCACCTGGGCCGTCAGCAGCCGCGCCTCCATGTCCCCATACTCGCCGCTCGCCTGGCCGGCGCGCAGGATGGCGAACTCGATCTTGGCGGCATCGAAGGCGACCTCCAGCCCGTCCCGCTTCAAGACACGCAGGGGCAGACTGACGATAGTGTTGGATGCGCTCGCCATGGCAGGGTTTCCCTCTGAAATACTAGATGTTGTGCTACGGAATCTTCGGATCACAGTATATAGGGGGTGGGTGCTCAGGGCAAGACAACCGGGACGCTCACCCCGAGGGTCCGAACGCGGCTGGAAGCGGGCGCTCGAAGGGACTTAATGGGGGGTCCGGAACGCCCCACTCAGAGTCTGCATGCGCTTGAAATCGGGTCGCCAGTGGGGCCTGGTTATGCCCGACAAAGTGACACCCCATGCTGTCTGCATACGCTGGAAGTCGGGGGCCCAGCGGGACAGGAGGCCTTCAACATAGCGGAGGCTCTTAAAGCTGGAGTATAGGGCTTTCATGTGAGGCTCCGTGGGGGGTGGGTCGGTTTATCCACATGAGCCCCCACCGAGTACACTTCCCAATCTGCGACATTCACGGCTGAAAGCCGCACCGCGGAACCCTGCACGAGCAGGACGGCTTGGGTGCCTTGGCGGGTGTGGCGTACTGACTGCACTGTGCCGCGGCGATCTGAGGGGATGTGGCGCACTACTCCTCCTGAGCAGAGCTTTTGAAGGTCATTGAGGGTCACTTGCGGAGTTCCTCCAAGTGCGGGTGTGGTCACGCAACCGGGTGTGTTGCTCGCGGTAGACGATGTAGGAGCGGGCGGTCTCAAAGTGGTTGGCCGCAATCAGCGTCTGCTCCATCACGTCTTGGATCGCCTCGATGTCCGGCGCCCGGGTGTGGCCGAAGCGGTGGGCCAGCACCTTGACGACCTAGCAGGCTGTCGGGCTTAGTGATACAACCGATTGAAGTAAAAGAGTTTTCCCTTGTGCATCAAAAAGCGTGTTTCCTTTCTTATCAATCGGTTACGCTATCAAGTCCGACAGGCTGCTAGGCCGTCAGCAGCCGCGCATCCATATCCCCATACTCGCCGCTCGCCTGACCGGCACGCAGGATGGCGGACTCGATCCTGGCGTCATCGAAGGCGACCTCCACGCCGTCCCGCTTGAGGACGCGGGTGGGCAGGCTGGCGATATTGTTGGGCGCGCTTGCCATGGCAGGGTCTCCCTCTGAAATACTAGATATTGTGCTGCGGACTCTTCAGATCACAGTATATAGGGGGTAGGTGCTCAGGGCAAGACAACTGGGACACTCACCCTCGGGGGTCTGCAGGCGCTTGAAATCGGGTGTACGGAGGGACAAGGCAGAGTCGCAATTTGGACTGTGTGGGGTGCTTGTCAACCGAACAAACGATCACCCCACTGAGACTAACGATGAAGACCTTTCGTGATTTGTCTGCAGGCGCTTGAAATCGGGTGCATGGAGGGACGTGCACGCCAAGCCAACTGCCCAAGTGTGCACTGTCTGCTGGCGCTTGAAACCGAGTGCCCAGCGGGACCCTCGCACGCATTTTCGGCAAAAATCGGTCCCCACGATGCTGCAGACGACCCCAGTATCGGTTATCGCGGGATACTTGCCAGCCGCCTCGCTCAAGAACAACGACTCGCCTTGTTTTAGCTTTCCTGCAAAAGCTAAAATAACGCCCAACCCTATTTTAGTTTCCAGCGTGGAGCGGCAGGCATGAAACAGTTTCAGGCGGGGAGACTCGTGGACCAGGGGACCTACCGCAGCTTCTCGCCCACCCCGCTGGACCACCCCTGGCAGATCGACGACATGGGGCTGATCCAGTTGCTCGGCGAGGCCGAACGGGAACTGGGCCGCCTGGACATGTTCTCGGACTATGTCCCCAACGTGGATCTCTACATCCGGATGCACGTCCTCAAGGAAGCAACCCAGTCGAGCCGAATCGAGGGCACCCGCACGAACATTGAGGAAGCCCTGCAGGAGCGCGAAGAGGTGGCCCTGGACCGGCGTGACGACTGGGAGGAGGTCCAGAACTACGTCGCCGCCATGAACGAAGCGGTGGAACGCCTGCCCGAATTGCCCCTATCCTCACGCCTGATCCGCGACACCCACCGCACCCTGCTGCAAGGGGTGCGCGGCCGGCACAAGCAGCCCGGGGAGTTTCGGCGCAGCCAGAACTGGATCGGCGGAGCCACCATCGACGATGCGGTCTTCGTACCGCCACTGCACACGGAAGTTCCCGACCTGATCGCCGACATTGAGGAATTCATACACAACGAGTCCTACCGGATACCAGATCTGGTCAAAATCGCCCTAGTGCATTACCAGTTCGAAACCATCCACCCCTTCCTTGATGGCAACGGACGCGTGGGCCGCCTACTCGTCACCCTCTACCTGGTAAGCAAGGGGGTTCTCAAACGACCGGTACTCTACCTTTCAGACTTCTTCGAGCGCAACCGCGGGCTCTATTACGACAACCTGATGCAGGTGCGCGAGCAGAACAACCTGATGCAGTGGCTTAAATTTTTCCTGGTCGGGATGATCGAAACCGCCCGTGGCGGAGTGGCCACCTTCGACGCCATCCTGAGGCTCCAGCGGGAGACGGACACCCGCATCGAGACCCTGGGCAGGCGTGCCGCCAAGGCCCGCAAGGTCATTGACTACCTATACGCCCAACCGCTGGCGCACGCCGCCCGACTAGGCGAGGCAGCGCAACTCTCGCCGGCCGCAACCTACAAGCTGATCGCCGACCTGGAGCGGCTGGGCATACTCAAGGAGACCACCGGCGGCAAGCGCGGCAAGACCTATGCCTTCGCGCAGTATCTGGGGCTGTTCCAGTCGTAGCCTGGATGCAGCGCAGCGAAATCCAGGTCCCCGCTGCCGCCCGCCGACCCTTTCGACCATCCGCGAACTCGCCCCGGATTCCGCTGCGCTCCATCCGGGCTACGGAGAGGTCGCAGTGAACTCAGGCGTCGCGACCGAAATCGCGTGTGAACTGCTCCAGCTTCCTGGTATCCGCCGCAAACATCCGGATACCCTCGGCCAGTTTCTCAGTGGCCATGGGCTCCTCGTTCAGCGCCCAACGGAAGGCACACTCGTCGTAGCTGACCTTGGGGATATCCAGGGTCAGGGCCTTGGCGGCATCGAGCTGACGGACGAGCGGCGCGTCGCGCGCGGCCAACTCCGCGAGCAGCGCCGGGGCGATGGTCAGATAGTCGCAGCCCGCCAGCGCCAGGATCTCATCGATATTGCGGAAGCTCGCCCCCATGACCACCGTTTGATACCCGTGGCGCTTGAAATAGTTGAATATGCGGGTGACGGACAACACCCCGGGATCGTCCTGCGCGGGATAGCCGTCCACCTGCCGGTCCTTCTTGTACCAGTCCAGGATGCGCCCGACGAAGGGCGAGATCAGGGTCGCGCCGGCCTCGGCACAGGCCACCGCCTGGGCGAAGCTGAACAGCAGGGTGAGGTTACAGTGCAGGCCGCGCCGCTCCAATTGCTCGGCCGCGCGAATCCCCTCCCAGGTGGAGGCGATCTTGAACAGGACCCGGGCGCTGGCGTCGATCCCGGCCTCTTCGTAGAGCCCGACCAGACACTCGGCACGGCGGATGGTCGCCGCGGTGTCGAAGGACAGGCGGGAGTCGATCTCGGTGGAGACGCGCCCGGGGACGATCTTGAGGATCTCGGCGCCAAAGTCCACCGCCAGCCGGTCCATGGTCCATTGGGTCTGCGCCTGGGGGTCACCGCCGCCCCGCTCCCGGCCGAACCGCACGGCATCCTCCACCAGCCCGCGGTACTGGGGCAACTGCGCTGCCTTCAGCAGCAGCGACGGGTTGGTGGTCGCGTCCTGCGGCCGGTACTCGGCGATCGACCCGAAGTCGCCGGTGTCCGCGACGACGGTGGTCATGGCCTTCAACTGTTCGAGACTGTTCATGGATCGACTCCCTCTGGTTGGCAAAAACTCGCTATCATGCCCATATGAATCTACGCGACCTAAAATACATCCTCGCCGTCGCCGAGACCCGCCATTTCGGGCGGGCGGCCGATCGCTGCTTCGTCAGTCAACCCACCCTGAGCGGACAGATCAAGAAGCTCGAGGATGAGCTGGGCGTGGTCATCTTCGAGCGCACCAACCGCTCGGTGGAGATCACCGCGGTCGGTCAGAGCATCCTGGCCCACGCCCGCCTGGCGGTCGAGCAGGCCGACGCCATCGACCAGATTGCCCGCGCCCATCAGGACCCGCTGGCCGGCCCCCTGCGGATCGGCGCCATCCCCACCCTGAGCCCCTACCTGATGCCGCTGGTGTTGGTGCCGCTCAAGCGCGCCTACCCCAAGCTGCGTCTGGTGCTGTCGGAGGAGATCACCGAATCGCTGGTCGGGCGACTGCACCGTCACGAAATCGACGCCGCCCTGCTCGCGACCACGCCCGAGGATGCGGACCTGGAGGCCCAGCCGCTGTTCGACGAGCCCTTTTGGCTCGCCCACCCGAGCAACCACCCGCTCTACGAGAAGGATGAGATCGAGGCGTCCGACCTGGAATCCATCGATCTGTTGCTGCTCGCCGACGGCCACTGCCTGGCCGCTCAGGTGATGCAGATCTGCCACCTGGATGAACGCCCCACCCGCGGCGAGATGGCAGACCTGCGCGCCGCCAGCCTGGAGACCCTGCTCCAGTTGGTCGGCGCCGGCTTCGGCTGCACCCTGGTCCCGGCCCTGACCATCCGCGGCGGCTGGATGACCGACAGCGGCATCATCGCCCGCCCGTTGACCCTGCTGCCGCAGGCCTTCCGGCGCATCTCGCTCGTCTATCGCCGCAGCTTCCCCCGCCGCGCCGCGCTGGACGCCTTTGCGCAGGTGGTGCGGGATCATTTGCCGAATACGGTGCGGCGGATTGCTGCGAGTTGAGGGCAAGGGGGCGGCCTCGGCGCAGTCATTCCGGGCGGCATCATGCAATCGATTTGGTGGATGCGGCGCGCGCGACCCAGGTACCCGGTCCCCGACACCGTGCGGCGCGCCTTATCCACCCTACGACGTAGCTGTAGGGTGGATAAGCGCAGCGCATCCACCAGAAATCCGGCTGGCCGCAACGATGATCAAGGTCCCCAAGACCGCCCTCGGAGTCAGTCACGCAGGGATCATTCAGGGACGCGCCAATCTATTTGGCTGCATCGGTCGCTTTGATAAGGACCTTCAGCATCTTGATCTGCGCCTGAATCCTGGCTATGTCAGCCTCACCCTTCGCGCTCTGCTCCCTCTGCTATTTAATAAAAGAGTCTAGTACCGCAGGATGAAAGTGCTCGGACCATGTCAAGCTAGGCTGCCAACGGCTTGCCTTGGTAGGTCCAGCGGAATGGTTTGGCCATTGTCTTGTTGAAATAGTCGATGAAGTTTTTGATTTTCTGGCAAAGGTCGTC
>NZ_CAJAXH010000005.1 GCF_903946935.1 uncultured Thiodictyon sp. | reverse complement strand
CTGCCGGGGGGCGGAAAGCGCCCCTGCTCCCAGTCGCGCACGGTGCCGACCGGGGTTTGCAGCAGCCGGGCAAAGGCCGGTTGGGACAGGCCCAAGGCGGTACGGGCCGCGCGCAGGGCGAGCTGCTCCCGGGTGTAGGTGCGCCCCCGCTCATCGGCGGCCATCTCCGCGAGCGATTCGCGCAGCCCGGCAATCTCCTCGCCGGCATCCGCTTCGATCGCCTGTGCGACCTGCTCCAGTGGGATCTTGCTCATGTGTCGCGCTCCGCAATGTCGGCGGGGCTCGGCGGGGCGGATGTTCGACTGCTCGGACTTACGGTAGATCGCCAGCATTTGCTTGAGGGTCGCCATTGTCTGTTAATACAATCTGCCCCGTGATTACCTGGGACGAAGACAAACGCCCGCGCAAGGCCGAAAAGCATGAAATCCGATACTTTGCCAGAGGGCTTTCCTGCGAGCCCTGAAGCATGGCAAGCGCTGATTGCCGACGCCCCCGGGGAGGATCGCCCGCCGACCCCGGCGGAAGAGGCCGCGTGGAGCAATGCGGTCGTTGTGCGCGGGGGAGGGATTCCAGCGGTCCGCGCCGCCTTGGCGGCACGCCGCCGCGGACCACAGCGGGCGCCGACCAAGGTCCCGACCACAATCCGCTTTGACGCTGATGTATTGGCCGCCTTGAAGACCACCGGCCGCGGCTGGCAGACGCGCGTTAATGACGCCATGCGGGAATGGCTCAAAGAGCATTCGCCGCCCGACACCGGTACACATCGCTAAAGGCCCGCGCGCGGTGCCGCCCCACCAGGGCGAATGTCACCGCCGTACCCATGCCGAAATTCCTGCGGCCTGTAAGTTAAGAACCTACCGCCCCAAGCGGCCCGGGGCGATGTGCGGGGCGGGCAAGGCCGAAGTCGGGGTTTATCTCCCAGTCCAACCTGAGGACCTATCCTCCGATCCGGACCTGGGGCTTTCGGCCTTGTTCAGCAGTTTTAGGGCTTGCCGGCACGACACGGCGGCCTTGACGCCCCTGCTTCTGTCGAGCATCTTCACAGATCGCGTGCAGGTCATTACCGAACCGTTCAGCGTACTCTCTGCGCGTATTTTGGATCTCTTCAACAATTGGATTCGCTTTCATCCTAGACCTTATTGCCCTGTCCGCAGCCATTAAGCGACCGTGGCGCTTGCGCCGTTGATCGCCTCGGCGAGATCGCGGTTAGAGGCACCCAAGGCGAACAGCGAGCGGATCAGGAGATCCAGCGAAATCGACGCGTCGCCCGCCTCCATCTTGGCGACGCGCGACTGACTGGACTTAATGCGCCGGGCCAACTCGACCTGGGTCAAGTGTTGCCGCTGGCGCTGCGTCCGCAGCGCATCGCTCAATCGGAGCCGCAGATCCACATAGGCCGATTCTTCCGCCGATAGTCCGAGGAAGTCGTCGGCAGTACCGACCTGCCAGCCCTGCGCTTCGAGGCGCCGTTGCCTTGCTTCATCGATCATAAGCTTCAAATCGTCGCTTGCAGGTGTCGATGACTGGACCGGGTGTCGCCGGCGTCTTCTTGCGGAAGACCTCGCCGATAATCACCGCGTCGTGGTCAAGCCGATAGATAATGCGCCAAGTCCCGTCGGCGTCGTTGATACGCAACTCATGGCAGCGCGGCCCGATCACCGGCATCGGCCGCGCGTGGGGCATCGGCAGAGTCTCGCCGCGCTGGAGTCGGCGCAGCAACAGCCCCGCCTCGATCCGGGCGGCGGCGGAGAACGGCGGGGTCTTGATCTCGCCGTGCAGCCAGACGAGCGGCCTGTCGGGGTGGTTCATACGGCTGAAGTATATGTCAGATTCGACATATCCTCAAGCGCGGGTACCGGTCGGGAGGATTAGGCATTCTCAGGGCGGCGGCCGAAGCTCCTGCTCCGCCATGGCCGCCGGACGCGCCACCCGTTCTGTCGGCGGGGGGTTGATTCAAGAGCGCTTTCCATGCTGGCGAGCGGCAGCACTGACGCCGCGTTTGGTCCGCCCAGTGGACCCGCGGTTCACGGCGGTGTGCTTTCGTCCTGGCGCTTCAGCCAGTCTTCAGTAACGGTTGCCGTCGGCGTCACCCGCAGCGGCGGCCTTGCGCTAGCGAGGTCAAACCTCGCGGCTAGTCGAGAGAGACGTCAGCCGGAGTCTTTGGGTCTATTTGTGGTCTGGCCCTGAGCTATCACCACGAAATATTTTTCTAAATCCGTCGCATGAATAAGCAACGGCGGCCCCATGTGCCTGGCAGAGCCCGAAAACCCGCGGGTCTTGGCTAACCCGCTAATTATTCGATCACGTTCGTGGGGATACCTCAGGGTCTGGCCCCGATTACCTGCGCGCGGCCATGCCGAAGGCGATGCGGTCGGGAAAGCGCTTGACCGAGAAGGTCTGCGCCCGGTGCGTGCCGAGCGTGATGCCCTTGGCGTCCACCTCCAGCGCGTGGGTGAGGTCGATGAATTGCTCGCGGATGAGTCGGTCCGGATCGCACTCGGGCACGATCCGGTCACGCCAGCCGGCCTGGGGGTCCCAGTTCAGCAGGGTCGACGCTCCGACGGCCAGTCCAGGTTCATCAACACCGACAGCCGATCGGCCTGGGCGCGATCGGCGCTGGACAGGGGCTCGCACACGAACCCGAAGCCCAGGGACAGGTCGTCCAGGATGAAGAGTTGCTGGCCGGGTTCATAGGCCAGCACCGGAAAGAGTTCGGCCGCACGCGAACCGCGAAACTGGCGATAGATCAAGGGGACTCTCCGCTGGGGGTGGCTGAGGTCGATTGAGACGGAAGATGGGCGGGGTGTCTGAGCGGGCCGCCAGGACTGACCAGCGGGAACGGTGGTCAGGTGGCGGCCCGGCCCGCGGGCCGGTGATGCGAGCGACTCCGGCTTACGAGATCAGCGGCAGCGTGGCGGACACCGTGGCGTCGATGACGTTCGGCGCCAGGAACAGGCCGGTCCCGGCCGCGACCCCGAACACAAAACCCATCACGGACCCGCGGGCGACACCCGCCACCAGCCCGACGATGATGAACACCGCCGCCACCACGCGCCCCAGGTAGCCGGTCATCCAGTCGGATAGCTTGGTGTAGAGTGGGTTGAACTCGGCACCCCCGGTGCCGGCAAAGCTGGGGTGGGACACCAGCATCAGGGTGACCACCAACGCCAGCAGGCCGAGGGCCATCAGCGTGG
>NZ_CAJAXH010000004.1 GCF_903946935.1 uncultured Thiodictyon sp. | reverse complement strand
TCGGAGCACCCACACAAGTTATCTAAACAAATTGTTAAAGAACTGCGGCAACACGTTTTTGCTGCCAAGACGAACCATTCTACAGCATCCTCGCTCCCTGTCAACTGCATCGGCGAATCCGCTTCACCGCCGCCACTCCCTCAGCACACCTGCCATCGCTCCGGATGACGCCGCCAGTCCTTAGCGAGCCGAGAATTATATCCGGTTTCGACACCCTGTCAACACCCCCTACACACTGCACCAGACCGACTCGGTCGTCTGCCGGTGCCTCCTGGCCGCTGCATCCGTCAGCGAGCCGCGCATCTTACAGCCTCACGGAAAAGTGTCAAGCTGAGAATCTCAGCGAGGGGCGATCCACACTGACTGGATCGCCGACATCTAAATGATGTCCGAAACGCCCCGCCCCCCCACCCGAGAACCGCCAAGCGCCCGTGACCAAGCCGACGGCCGAGGCCGCGAACACCGCGCTGCAAGCCTGGGGGCCGCTGGGCGAGTAAATGGTGCATGCGGCACAGCGCACCGTCCTGTTCTGGGACGTGCTGCGTCGGCGCAAGCGACCGTTGAAGAACTGATGATCGCCGGGCATACCAGCCAATCTTACTCAACCCCAGCGCCCGACACGCAACCGGGGCCGCTCCTGCCCCCGTAGGAGCGGCCCCAGGCCGCGACGAGTTACGACGCGTGGCGGATGATCTCCTGCACCCGGCGACAGATCTCGCGGCCGTAGTCGGTCCACTGGCCCTGGCCCCAGTAGCGGAAGCAACTGGTCTGGGAGGCCATCAGGTGGAACAGTGCATTTCGGTAGTGCGGTGAGTCCGTGGAAATACCCGGCTTCAGGACCTTCTCATAGAACAGCGCGCTGGCCTCTTCCATGGGGCCGAGCACATTGTCGTAACCCTGGACCCAGGACAGGTTGCTGGTCCAACTGCCACCCTCCATGTGGAAGCGGCCGTCCTCCTGTTTCAGCTCCGCAATGACCTTGGCCAGCACCTCGGGACCGTCGCCGGGCCGCATCCGCGCCCAGATGCGGTCATGGAAGAGCGGCGCCACGGCGGGGAAGTCGGTCTCTTTGAGTCCCAGGCCAAAGAGGTGCTCCAGGTACTCGCTGGCGTTCATCATCGGCACGTCGGTGTGGCTGGAATTGCGCGCCACCTCCATGAACTTGCCCGGAAACTCATTCATCATCACGCCGCCATTTTCACCGTCGGCAATCTGGGTCACCAGGGGCGGGATGGAATGGCCAGCCAGCTCCACTCGCTGGAGTCCCTGGGCCTCGTACCAGGGCTGCATCTGGGCCACCAGCTTGGTGTCAGAGCCCTGCGTCTTGATAATGGCGATGATGCTGGCGGTCTCGCCCTTGGAGTTGGTGCAAACCAGCCGGTGGGGAAGATGGGGACGCTCCAGATTGCCGCCATTACTGACCTGTTGGACCGTGTGTTCCTGAATCAACACCCATTGGAAGCCACAGTCCACCAGGGTCTTGACGAATGAATAGGCCAGGTCCGGATGGTTGGGCAGGGCCATCTCCGACGGGGAGAAGCCGCGCACCCGCTCCAAGGCCTCCCAACCGAAGATGGCGGCGAAGTGGTGCTGGAAGGCACGCACATGCAGCCGAAAGTCCTGCTCGGGGGTCGAGGGCGCCACGGCGTGACCCCAGGGCATACCAAGCCACTCGGTGGTCCAATTGTAATCCGGGTTGCAGGTGATGGTCTTGAGTGCGTCGATCACATGGTGCTCGCCCATCTTACGCAGACCGTGGAGCAGTGTCCCGGAATATTCCAGCATGACACGGGGCGACTTGCCCTCGCCCACCAGTTGCGGAATGAACTCGCCCATCCGGCGATAACACCAGACGAAGGCCGGCGCATTATAGTTATCGCCGATCCCCTGGTTTTCCATCATGTATTGCAGGTTGCTGATCAGGGCAGCGGACTGCAGGTCGTGCCCGCCGGCCGGGATCAGCGGCTGGTGCTGGTGCAGCGCAATGGCGGCAGCGGCCCTGACCTGGCCGATGTCCAGCCCACCCCGGGCAGCGAACAGCGGCTTGGCCGCAGCGCCCGTGACGACCGCGGCGACCTGGTCCTCCTGGCCGCTGATGTTGGGTAGGTCTCCAATGGTTTCAGGCAGTGGATTGAACAAGACAGGCTCCGGTGAGGGCCCCGGTGTCCCGAGGGCCGTGAACGCGCGGGGCGGTGCCGCTAGGCGGAACACCGCCGGTTGGTAATTGTCGATTTATCCTCAGCTTGGCACGCTGTCGGGTGGACGTTGCCGCGCCTCTGCCGCGACAGGAATTGAACTTGCTTCGGTGGCGACGCTTGTTGGCGCTGCCGCGAGGTCATCGCCCGGCTCGGTCGGCGCTTGCACGACGCCTTGATCCAGCGGCTGCATCGCCTCGGGAGGTGCGGCCGACGGCACCTCGATACCGATCCCCGCCAGCACCTCGCGGGTCGCCCGCAGGTCCAGCTCCGCCCGTGGCACCCAGTCCTCACCCCAATACAGATTGCAACTGGTCTCGGCGCGCAGCAGGTGCCAGAGTGCATCGTCAAGTGCCGCCTGATGGGTCGTCTGCGCGGCCCCCTGCTCGCCGGCAGACCAGCGGGCATCGTGGATCGCCTTGCTGGTACGCGCGAAGACGTTGAGCACCTCCTGCTGGGCCGCAGAACCGGTCCACTGGGTGAAGTCACGGCCGTGGTGCCAGCCGGTATTCCAGGCCCCGGTGCGGACCCTGACCTCGCCGTACACACCGTGGACGTTGAGATAATCGGAGATGAAGGTCGGGGAGATACCGGCGGTGCCGGCACGTACGCGCTCCAGCAGGGGCAGATAGAAGGCGCTCCAGAAATTGGCCCCCTCGGTCACATTGCGGAACCAGCCGCCATTCTCCCCGTCGGTGCAGGTGGTCACCAGGGGCGGAAAGTCACACCACTTGGTCCGCTCGGCGACCTCGCTCAAGAACCAGTCCAACTCCATGCCGGACTCCTGGGCGTCCGAGAGGTCACGGTCGCGCACGATCACGGTGATGGTGTCGTCGCCGTAGCTGGCCAGGTGCGGGCGGTAGCGCAACTCCTGCCAGCTCATGTCGGTCACCGGCTCGACATGCTCGCTATCGACCAGCACATAGCGGTAACCGCAGGCGCGCAGGAGCGGGATCAGCTCCATCGCGAAGCCCATCTCAGGCGGCCAGAACCCCTGAAAACGCGGGCGCCACAGCAGATGCTGGGCGATGCCGAGCCAGCGCCGCAGATGCTCCTCGCGGTCCGCCGCCGGGATCAGCGGCAACACCGGGTGGTAGTAACCGGTCCCCAGGACCTCGAACAGGTCCTGGTTCTGGAAGTGCCAAAGCAGCGCACCGCAGTCGACGATGCCGTAGACCTGTTGCTGGAAAGCGGGGTCCGAGAGGGTCTCAAGCAGGGTGCCGGAGAGCGACAGATGGACCCGGGCCAGGGCCTCGTGGCCCCACAACACACGCGGGATACGATCCATCGCGAACAGGATCTCCTTCGCCTCCCAGGTCTGGTGCTCCAGCAGGTGCTGGAGGTTCCCAGGCGGCTGATGGAGATTGAGCACGAGTGCATGGTGGGCAATCATCGCGTAACCCCGGCAGGCTAAATTGGGCTACAAGGATAACAAAGCGGGCGCGTGTCTGCCCGCGGACTGGGCCGTGCGGCTAGCTGCCGGACGCCGGGACTAACGGCCATGGCGCCCGCGCCACCCCGCAAAATGAAAGTTGCGGGCGCCATGAGCGTTACCAAAAAGACTTGTAATTTATGGACCTGCCGGCGAGAATCGGAAATCGGACAACACCGATCCGCACCCGCCAGGGTCCGGATCGGCCGACCACCGGCGGCACTTTCAACGAGACGAGCGAGCGACATGGCTGACAACAAAAGCGTAACCAAGAAGACGGCGGCCAAGCCGGCCGCACCCGCCGACACGGCCCCGGCCGCCAAGAAGGCCGCGGCGAAACCGAGCAGCGCGCGCCCTGCGGCGGCGCCGGCGCTGACCAAGGCGGCCGCCGCTGCGGCCGCCGCGAAGGCGTCAACGGCAGCGGCGACCAAGAAACCGGTCGCGAAGAAGGCCGCACCGGCGGCCCCCAAGAGCAACCCGCAGCGGCCCCTGGGCGCGCAACCGATCAGCGTCCAACACCTGGCGAACGTGACGCCGGAACAGCGCGTGGACATGATCCGCGAGGCCGCCTACTTCCGCGCCGAGAAGCGCGGCTTCACGGATGGCGGCGATGCCGATGACTGGGCCACCGCCGAGCGTGAAATCGACGAACTGCTGGCCAAGGCGAGACAGATTTACGGGGGCTGAGGCCGACCCATCCTCGACCCTGCTCGCGAGCGGTTGCAACGCGCCCTGCTCAAGGTCTGGAAGCAGGACCCGGCGCGTCTGGCCCGCTTCGACACGGCCGGCGACGGCACCATCAGCCTGGAGGAATGGGAGCAGGCGCGGCGCGCGGCCGGCGCCCTCGCGGAGCGCGCCGAGGACAAGCGCAGCCGCCTCCCGGTGCTCGCGCACCTCACTGCCACCGGCGACAAACGCCAGCCCTTCGTGATCTCCACCGATACCCAGGAGGACCTCGCGTCCACGCTACATTTGCACACCCTGTGGTTGACCCTGGCCTTCATCGTGGTGACGGTGACGGCGGTCGCGAGCGCGCCGGCGCGCTTTGGCGGCCGCTGATCCCCGCCAGTGGCTGCGTCCCGAACAATCGCAAATGAAGGCGAACAAATCCTAATGGTTATCCTGCCCCAACCACGGGTGCGCCCACCCGCCCCCGGCGACCGCGTCATGGTGGGTCTGTCCGGCGGGGTCGACTCCGCCGTGGCCGCCCACCGACTGATCGCCCAGGGCTACCGGGTGGAGGCCCTGTTCATGAAGAACTGGGAGGAGGACGACGAGCCCGGCTATTGTGCCGCCGCCCAGGACCTGCGGGATGCGACCGCGGTGGCGCAACGCCTGGGCATCGCGTTGCACACGGTCAACTTTGCCACCGAGTATTGGGACCAGGTGTTCGCCTATTTCCTGGAGGAGTATCGGGCGCTGCGCACCCCCAACCCGGACGTGCTGTGCAACCGCGAGATCAAATTCCGCGCCTTTCTGGACCATGCGCTAGGGCTGGGTGCCGACTGGATCGCCACCGGTCACTATGCCCGCGTCACCCGCGACCCGGACGGCTGCCGACTGCGGCTGTGCGCCGACCCGAACAAGGACCAGACGTATTTCCTCTACCTGCTGGACCAGTCCCAACTGAGCCACGCACTCTTTCCCTTGGCGGACATCAGCAAGCCCGAGGTCCGCGCCATCGCCCGCGGACTTGGCCTCGACAACGCCGCCAAGCCCGACAGCACGGGCATCTGCTTCATCGGCGAGCGCCGCTTCCGCGACTTCCTCGCCCGCTACCTGCCGCGGGAACCCGGACCCATCGAGACCCCGGAGGGTCAGCGCCTCGGTGAGCACCAGGGGCTCGCCTATTACACCATCGGCCAGCGTCAAGGGCTGGGGGTCGGCGGAGTCGTCGGCGCCACGGATGCGCCCTGGTTCGTCGCCGCCAAGGACCCCGGCCGCAACGCACTGATCCTGGTCCAGGGGGGCGACCACCCACTGTTGCGCTCCCGCTGCCTGGCCGCCGATCGCCTGCACTGGACCGGCGGGGCGCCGCCCGGCCCCCTGCCCTTCCACTGTCAGGCAAGGCTGCGGCACCGCCAGCCCCTGCAGGCGTGCGAGCTCACCGCCGTGCGCGGTGACACCTGTGAGGTGCGCTTCGCCGAACCCCAACGGGCGGTGGCGCCTGGGCAGTCCGTCGTCTTCTACGCCACCGATACCTGTCTGGGCGGGGCCACTGTCGAGCGGGCCTGGGATTAGCACAGCGCACGTCTGGGCGTCCGCGCACGCTCGGGATGACAGAGGGATGTCTTTTTTTCTTTAATTTGCGTTAATTTGCGTTCATTTGCGGACACATCCTCTTTTCTTGATGACCGGCAGGTGACGCTGAGGGGCAGACCCGGGGCGTCGCTGGTATCCTGTTGCGCCTCAGAAACCTTCGAGTAACAGGAGCCCCAGGCCCATGGCCCATGACGATCAGGACCGCGTAACCGCACTCGCCGGCCTCTATCAGGCCGTCGCCTGTGTGATGCGCATCGCCCGCAGCGGGAGCGCCGACACCGCCACCATGGAGCCCTGCATCTACAGCCTGTTCCAGATCGACGCGGCCAACGTCGCGGCGGTCTATGGCCCCCCCGGGGCGATGGCCAACGGGGCACGCCAACTCGTCGCCCAACTCACCGGCCAACCCAAGCGTGACCTGGAGCTGACCCGCTATGTGGTTTCGGTCATCCGGCTGGAACGCAAACTCTCCACCCGTCCGGACCTGATGGAGCAGATCGGCCAGGGGATCGCCGCCGCCGAGCCCCTGCGTGCGCGCGGCCCATTGCTGGACCCAGAACTGCTCGGGCGGTTTGCCGAGCTCTACAGCGAGAACTTAAGCCCGCTCACCCCGCGCATCCTGGTACGCGGCGCCTCTCACCACCTGCGCAACGCCGACAATCAGACCCGCATCCGCGCCATGCTGCTGGCCGCCATCCGCTCCGCCATGCTGTGGCGCCAACTCGGCGGCACCCGCTGGCAGATCCTGCTCGGGCACAAGCGACTGCTCGCAGAGGCGCGCCGCTACCTGGATCTGGCGAGTCACCAGCCACCAACCGACGCCGGACCGCGGGATGAAGCCCCGTGACCGGGCGGCGACGGCCACTATTTTTGCACGAGGCCGTGCGGTTGTTCGGTGCGCCCCCCGTGCTACACTCATTTCGTGTTTGATGCAGACACGTATCCATGAACCTGACCGTGACGGTCGATCATCCCTTTCGCGAGCAGCCGCCATGACCACCCAGACCCGCCCCACGGCCACCTTTATCAACGTCGGCGAGCGTACCAACGTCACCGGCTCCGCCGCATTCAAGCGTCTGATCCTGGACGGCAAGTTCGATGCCGCCCTGGCCGTGGCGCGCGCCCAGGTGGAAAGCGGCGCCCAGATCATCGACATCAATATGGATGAGGCGATGCTGGACTCCAAGGCGGCCATGACCCGCTTTCTGAATCTGATCGCCGCGGAACCGGACATCGCCCGGGTGCCGATCATGATCGACTCATCCAAGTGGGAGGTGATCGAGGCGGGGCTCAAATGTGTCCAGGGCAAGGCCATCGTCAACTCCATCAGCATGAAGGAGGGCGAGGAGGTCTTTCGCGAGCACGCCCGCAAGTGTCTGCGCTATGGCGCGGCGGTGGTCGTGATGGCCTTCGACGAGCAGGGTCAGGCTGATACTCAGGACCGTAAGTTCGAGATCTGCAAACGGGCCTACCGTATTTTAGTCGATGAGATCGGCTTCCCGCCCGAGGACATCTGTTTCGATCCGAACATCTTCGCGGTCGCCACCGGGATCGAGGAACACAATAACTACGCGGTCGACTTCATCGCGGCGACCCGCCGTATCAAGGCCAATCTGCCCTATGCCAAGGTCTCGGGCGGGGTCTCCAATGTCTCATTCTCATTCCGCGGCAACAATCCGGTGCGCGAGGCGATCCATTCGGTCTTCCTCTATCACGCCATCCGCGCCGGCATGGACATGGGTATCGTCAACGCGGGCCAATTGGCCGTCTATGACGACCTGCCGGAGGAGTTGCGCACGGCGGTGGAGGACGTCATCCTCAATCGTCGCGCGGACGCCACCGAGCGGCTGATCGAGATCGCCCCGAAATATAAGGGCGACGGCTCCGGCGTTGAGAATAAACAGGACCTCACCTGGCGGGAGGCGCCCGTCGGCAAGCGCATCGAGCACGCGCTGATCAAGGGCATTACCGATTTCATCGAGGCCGACACCGAGGAGGCACGCCTGTTGCTCGGCCGGCCGATCAATGTCATCGAAGGCCCGTTGATGGACGGGATGAACGTGGTCGGCGACCTGTTCGGCGAGGGCAAGATGTTCCTGCCCCAGGTGGTGAAGTCCGCGCGGGTCATGAAGCGGGCCGTGGCCTATCTGGAACCCTACCTCGCGCAAGAGAAGAGCACGGGCCGCACCCAGGGCCGCATCCTGCTCGCCACCGTCAAGGGCGATGTCCATGACATCGGCAAGAACATCGTCGGCGTGGTCCTCCAGTGCAACAATTATGCGGTCGAGGATATGGGTGTCATGGTCCCGGCCGACCGGATTCTGGCCCGGGCGCGCGAGATCAATGCCGATATCATCGGGCTTTCCGGGCTCATCACCCCATCGCTCGATGAGATGGTCCATGTCGCAAAGGAAATGCAGCGCCAGGGGTTCACCGTACCGCTCCTGATCGGCGGGGCGACCACCTCCAAGCTCCATACGGCCGTGAAGATCGCACCCCAATACGCCCACCCGGTGGTGCATGTGAAGGATGCCTCGCGCGCGGTCGGTGTGGCCGGCAGCCTGCTCTCCCAGGACCTGAGGGAGAATTATCTCGCCGGCATTCTCAGCGACTATGAAGAGGTCCGGGCGCGGCGCGCCGCCCGCGACGAGGCCCGGGACCTGATCCCGCTCGCCGCGGCCCAGGCCAACCGGCTCGCCATCGATTGGGCACACTACCAGCCGCCGACCCCGGCGGAGCCCGGCATCCAGGTGTTCAAGAATATCCCGCTGGATGAGATTGCCGCCTATATCGACTGGACCTTTTTCTTCCACGCCTGGCAGCTCAAGGGCCGCTTCCCGCAGGTCCTGGACGACCCGGAAAAGGGTGAGGAGGCACGCAAGCTCCATACCGATGCCCTGGCCATGCTGCATCGGATCGTTACTGAGGAGTGGCTGGCGGCCCATGCCGTCATCGGGATCTTCCCGGCCAATGCGGTCGGCGACGATATCTTGGTCTATGAGGACGAGTCCCGCACCGAGACCCGGTTGACCTTCCATTGCCTACGCAAGCAGGGCCAGCAACCCGCGGGTCGACCCAATGAGTGCCTGGCCGACTTCATCGCCCCGGTGGATAGCGGCATCCCGGACTATATCGGCGGCTTCGCCTGCACCGCGGGCGAGGGGATCGACGCCCATGTGAAGCGCTTCGAGGCCGAGCTCGACGACTATTCGGCCCTGATGCTCAAGGCCCTGGCCGACCGCCTGGCCGAGGCCCTGGCCGAGATGCTCCACCAGCGCGTGCGCACCCGCCATTGGCGCTATGCCGAAGACGAGCGGCTGGCCGCCGACGCACTGATCGACGAGCAATACCAGGGCATCCGCCCGGCGCTGGGTTACCCCGCCTGTCCGGACCACACCGAAAAGGACCTGCTCTGGCAATTGCTCGACGCGGAACGCAACACCGGTATCTGGCTCACCGAGTCCAAGGCCATGGTCCCCACCGCGGCGGTCTCCGGGCTCTATTTCTCACACCCGGACAGCCACTATTTCGCCGTCGGCAAGATCAACAAGGATCAGGTCATCGACTATGCCGAGCGGAAAGGGATGTCGGTGGCCGAGACCGAACGCTGGCTGGGGCCCAATCTGGCCTATGACGTCGAATAACAGAGGCGCCCCCTCGTTCCCACGCGCCGCGTGGGAATGCATCCCCACCGCGCCGCGGTGCGTGAACGGGCGCAGCGCGCCGCAAATGGGTTCCCACGCGGCGCGTGGGAACCAGGCGGAGCCCAACGCAGGAGACCTGGCATGAACACGACCGCCGCGATTCGCTCCGACAACCTGCTGAACCACATTGACCAGCGGGTGCAACTGCACGGCATCCGCTGGCAGGACTACGAATCGCTGCTCGCTATGCGCGGCGAGAGTAGCGGCACGCGCGTGACCTATCTCGATGGGGAGTTGGAGCTGATGACACCGGCTATCGACCATGAGACGCAGAAGACGATGCTCGGCCGGCTCATTGAGACCTATGCCGAAGAGCGTGATATCGAGCTTCAGGGCTGCGGTTCCTGGACCGTACGCAAGCAGGCCAAGGCCCGGGGCGTGGAGGCCGATGAGTGCTATGTGCTCGGTGTCTGGACCGAGCCGCCGACCATCCCGGATCTCGCAGTCGAGGTGATCTGGACTTCCGGGGGCATCGACAAACTGGAGGTCTATCGGGGGCTGGGCGTCCCCGAGGTCTGGTTCTGGAAGGATGGCGCCTTGCGCATCTATGTCCTTGAAGGCGAGGCCTATGGACTGTGCCAGCGCAGCCGACTCTTGCCGGACTTAGACCCGGGTTTGATCGTCCGCTTCATGGCCTATCCGAGTCAGACCCAGGCGGTGCGAGGATTTCGCGCGGCGCTCAAGTCTTCCGAGGACTGATTGATGTGCCTGCGATGTCATCAGCGCCCGATCATGCGGTAACGCAGCTATTGTTGCGACGCTATTTTAAACAACCGATTGCATTGTTTCCGCCGTTCTTTCCCTCATCGTCGGATTCATCTTGTTCCAGGCCACTCACAGGCTATCAGGCCAGCGCAGCCGCAAGCTTGGCCTCCCAGCGTCGCCTCACCGACTGGTGGTCGATCAGCTCACCGGCATCGGCCTGCGCGATCTCTTCGCAGATGGCCGCCACCTGCCAGGCGTTGTGACTCAAGAACGCGACGACCGCCCGCTCGACCAAATCGGACTTGGTGCGCGCTGTGGCCTGTACCAGGGCATCGAGCGCTTGGTCGGTCTCATCGCTCAGACTCAGGGTCATGGTAGACATCGATTGCGGTTCCGACAGGAGTAGGATTGATCTAGAGTGTATCCCTTCGGGTACAGCGGTCAACACCACGCGGCCCACGGCAGCAGGAAACGGAGCCCAACCGCCGAGTCGCTCGGTCGGATCCGCGTCCCGCGCGCCCTTTGATCCCACCCATTGCCCCACATCTTCAAGGCCACGGCGAACACCCGCCGGCCACCACCCGGAGCCCCCCCGTGCCGCCAGAGTCACTGACCTGCATCGAGATCAGCAAGGAGTACCTGAACTTCAGCGCGGGACACTTCACCATCTTCTCGGCCACTGAGCGGGAGAACCTGCACGGGCACAATTTCCAGGTCCGCTGTGCAGCAACCGCGGGCATCGGGCCAGACGGTCTGGCCTTCGACTATGTGCTGCTCAAACGGGTGCTGCGCGACCTGTGCGATGCACTCGACGAGCGGGTGCTGCTCCCGGAACGCTCCCCCTACCTGGCCCTGGAGCATCAGGACGGCATGGTGATCGCCCGCTTCGCCGACGAACGCATCCCCTTCCTGGCCCGCGACTGCCTGGCGCTACCGATCCGCAACGCCACCATCGAGGAACTGGCTGGCCTGTTGGTCGAACGCCTCCGGGCGCGGCCGGAAATCGCGGACCTCGATCTGCGGGCACTGGAGCTCGGGGTCTCATCCAGCCCCGGGCAATGGGCCTTTTCACACTGGGAGCCAACATGAACCTCGCGATCGTCACCGGCGCCAGCTCCGGCATCGGGCGGGCCATCGCCGCCCGCTTTCTGCGCGATGGCGACACCGTCATCAACATCTCCCGCCACCCCTGCGCCGAGCCTGGACTGGAGAACATCCACTGCGACCTGGCGGCGCCGGGCGCGGCGGATGGACTCGCGAGCGCCCTGGCCCCCTGGCTGGCGGCGGCCGACCGGGTATGCCTGGTGCATAACGCCTCGGTCATGCACCGCAACCGGGTCGACAACCTGGCGGACGCCGACCTGCGCGCCACCCTGGAACTCAACCTGGTCGCACCCAACGCGTTGAACCGGATCGCCATCCCGCACCTGAAGCCCGGCTCCAGCATCCTGTATATCGGCAGCACCCTGGCCGAGAAGGCGGTCCCCGGGGTCGCCGGTTATGTCATCGCCAAGCACGCACTGGTCGGCCTGATGCGCGCCACCTGCCAGGACCTGGCCGGACGGGGCATCCATACCTGCATGATCTGCCCGGGCTTCACCGATACCCCGCAATTCCGCGCACTGATCGGCGACGACGCCGGCATCCTGGCCGCGATCACTGGCCTGTCGGCCTTCGATCGGCTGATCGAACCGGAGGAGATCGCGGAGGCGGTCGCCTTCGCCGCCCGCGCCCCGGTCCTCAACGGCGCCCTGATCCACGCCAACCTGGGGCAGCGTGAGCGATGAGCCTGGATTCGCCCAGCAGTGCGCGGGTCGTCTGCATCAGCGGCGGCACCTCGGGCATCGGCGCCGCGCTGGTCGCCGCCTTCCTCGCCACTGGCGATCGGGTCTATACCTTCGGTCGCAACCCCGAACGGGTGGCCCGGCTCGCGCAACGACACGCCGTCGCGGCCGGTAGTCTGGTCGTCACCGTCGCCGACGTGACCGACGCGGCATTTCGCGCCGAACTGGCCGCGCGGATCGGCGCCGAGTGCGGGCGGCTGGACTGCCTGGTCAACAATGCAGGCATCATCCGCGGGGGCGGCTGTCTGGAGGAGGACCTGGCGGACTGGCGCGCGACCCTGGAGACCAACCTGATCGCCCCCTTCGCGCTCACCCAGGTCTGCGCCCCGCTGCTGCGGTTGAGCCCGGCGCCGGCGGTGATCAATATCTCATCCGCCTGTGCGCAGCACCCCTTCGCCACCTGCACCTCCACCAGTTACTCGGTGAGCAAGGCCGGGCTCGACATGCTGACCCGGCGCCTGGCCCTCGCGCTGGGACCGGAGGGCATCCGCGTGAACGCCGTCGCCCCAGGCGTCGTCCCCTCGGAGATGTGGGGCGACGCCACCGGGCTGATCGATGAGATCGTCCAGCGCCGACACGTGCTGCAACACCGGGTGGTAGACCCGGTCGACGTGGCCCGCGCGGTGCTGTTCCTCGCCTCCGCGCAGGCGCAAGTAGTCACCGGGACCATCCTCAATGTCGATGCCGGGTATACCCTGGGGTAACGGCCATGGCGCCCGCACCACCCCGCAAGATGAACGTTGCGGGCGCCGGCCGTTCCCCCACCTCACCCTCCCCCACGAGGAGGGAGGGAGAAGTGGAGCGCGCTCCCGGCGCGACTTTCACGGTAACCTTGCCCCCCCCATCACCGACCGGCCGCACCCATGCCCCACCTGTTGCTTGCAGTCACCGCCCACGGCTATGGCCACCTGGCCCAATCCTCGCCGGTGGTCGAGGCCCTCGCCCGGCGCCTGCCCGGACTGCGGGTCACGCTCCAGTCTGACATCGACCCGCGTTTCGCCCGCGCCCGGCTGCCGCCGGGGTTCACCCAGATCAGGGAGGCCACCGACACCGGCTGTCTGATGGACGGACCATTGGTCACGCTTTGGCCGGAAACCCTCGCCGCCTATATCCGCTTCGAGGCCGACTATGAGCAACGCCTGGAGCGCCAGATGGCTACCCTGCGGGAACTCGCACCGGACCTGGTACTGGCCGATGTCCCCTGGCTGCCCCTGGAGGCAGCGCGCCGTCTCGGCATCCCGGCGGTCGGACTCTGCTCGTTCAGTTGGTACGACATCCTGCATGAGTCCCCGGTAGGCACCCAGGCGCCGGTCGAACTCTTGGGGCATTTGCAACGGGTCTATCGTGAGGCGGACCTGTTCATCCGTCCGGCCCCCGCCATGCCGATGGACTGGCTGCCCAGCGCCCGCGCGGTCGGCCCCATCGCCCGCCGTCGACCGAACCGCGCGGCCGAACTGCGCGAGCGCTTCGGTTGCCCGGCGGATCGCCCCCTGGCACTGATGCAATTCGGCGGCTTCGACGGTCTCGACCCCTTGCGTGATTGGCCGCAACAGGACCAAGTCCACTGGCTGGTGCAGGACCTCAACGGGGTGCAGCGCCCTGATGTCAGCGGCCTGCGGGACAACGGACTCGATATCGTCGAGGTCCTGGGTTCTGTCGACCTGATCCTCACCAAGCCGGGCTACGGGGCCTACACGGAGGCCGCCTGCAACGGCGTACCGGTGATCCACGTCACCCGACCGGACTGGCCGGAGACCGCGACGCTCAACACGTGGCTGGGCGCTCGGGTCCCCACCCGGGAGCTCAGTCTCGCCGACCTGATGGCCGGGCGGGTCGCCGACCCGATCGCCGAGTTGCTCGCCGCCCCGCGGCCCGCGCCGGTTGAGCCCAGCGGCATCGAGGCAGCCGCGGACCTGTTGGAACCCTGGCTGCGGGCATAACACCGAGCGTTCTCTCTGTTTCGGCAAGTCCATGCGCGCTTAAAGACTGTGATATGACGCCCACCTATCAAATGAAAAGCCCCCAAGACTATGATCACCACGATTACCGTTAAATCATTCAAGTCGATTGAGGATATCACTATCGAACTCGGGAACCTCAACGTCTTTGTGGGCGCTAATGGGTCCGGAAAGAGCAATTTACTTGAGGCCGTGGGGGTCCTCTCCGCGGCGGCAGACGGCAAGGTAACTGATCAGACCTTACTGCAACGTGGCGTTAGGCCAGGGGTCCCCAAGCTGTATAAGAGCGCGTTTCCCGACACCGAGGACGCAACGCGCCAGTCTTCGCACATTTTTTTCAGTGGTGCATCGACCACCGCTCGCTATGATGTCTCGCTGAATAATCCGCTGTCCGACCCCTGCCCGGCGTGGCGTTTCAAGTCCGAGCGACTGATGTCTGGTGAAATACCGCGTGCCGGCCGGGGGCCGAACTCAAGAAACAGCCTTAACCCGGAGAACGGACTTGCTGCACTGGAATTGGTGACGCTCGACGAGGCTGATCCGGCCCTCACGCTGATGCGCCGCCTCCAGAATTATGTCATCTATTCACCAACCACGCCGGTATTGCGCGGAGTAGCGCCTGAAACACAGCCCCGCCAACCGCTGGGGCTGTCCGGCGGACGCTTGCCCGAAGCCGTCCAAGAACTATTGTCACGCCGCACCAAGAGCAAGCAAGTAGAGACGACCTGCATGGAGGCGCTCGAACTGATTAGCTGGGCGAAGAGCTTTGGATCCGCTCCGGCGACCGACCTTCCGCTGTCTCCAGCGGCCGGCGCTTCACCCAGGGTCGTTAAGTTTGTCGACAGATACATGAAAGAAGCTGACAACGTCCTGTCGGGATACGACGCCAGTGAAGGAGCCCTTGTTGTGCTTTTTCTCGCCGTGCTGGCCGCTCACCCCAAGGCCCCGTCATTTTTTGCAATCGACAATGCCGACTATGGGCTGAATCCCGGTTTGGCAACGTCGCTGATGAAGCACTTCGCCGATTGGGTATTGAACAGCGAAGATCAGCGACAAATTCTGTTAACCAGTCACAATCCGGCCGTACTGGATGGCTTGCCGCTACAAGACGACCGGGTTCGACTGTTTACCGTCGATCGCGACAACAAAGGCAAGGCCATCGTCAAACGCGTGGCCATCGACCAGAGACTCTTAGACCTGAGCGATAAGGGCTGGACACTATCCCGTTTGTGGATGAACAAACTCATCGGCGGCATGCCTAATGTCTGATACGATCCGGATCGCATTGGTGGCCGAAGGCATCACCGATTACGACGTGCTCAATGCAGCCATCGAATCCATGCTCGGCGGCCGATCGTTCGACCTGAAACTCCTTCAACCGGAAGGCAGCGTTGCCTTTATCGGCAGCGGTGAAGCAGGTGAGTTTGGTGGCGGATGGAAGGGTGTCTATCGGTGGTGTCACCAAGCAGTCGCCAGAAGCGAGGGGCAGCTACGTGATGATCCGCTTTTTCTCGGCTATGACCTGCTGCTGATCCATTTAGACGCCGATGTAGCAGGTGAGGACCCGGCCGATTCGCTACCGGAACTGGCGGCCCTGCTGCCATGCGCCCAACCTTGCCCCCCGTCCAACGCCACAACTGACGCACTACGTAAGGTGCTGCTCGGCTGGGTCGGCGAAACACAGGTACCGCCGCGGACCGTCCTCTGCACCCCATCCAAGAGCACGGAAGCCTGGGACATGGGAGTATTCTTTCCCAGCGACAAAGAAATGCTGAAACATGGTTTCGAGTGCTATGCGAAACCGGAAAACCGACTGGGGCAGCAACCTCTTCGTCAGCGCTTCGCCAAGACCCATTCAGACTACGCAGCACGAGCACTTGCGATTCAGGCCGGCTGGCCATCGGTTGTCGATCGCCTTACCGAGGCCCACCGGTTTCAGGCAGATTTCATGGCGGCGGTTTCTTTGGCTGAGTCGTGGGGTTCCGGGATGTGATAACCTACGATGGCGAGACCTACCCCAAGGTGGAACTGGCGTTTCGGGACAGCATCGACGACTACCTGGCCTTCTGTGCCGAGAGTGGCGAGCCGCCTGACCGCACCTTCAGCGGCAAAATAGCGTTGTGCATCGCGGCTGAACTGCACCGTCGGTCCACCGCCCGCGCCCAGACCGAGGGGATGAGCCTCAATCAGTGCATCGCCGATCGTATCGAGTCTGCGGCATTAGAGCCTGTCTAGAAACTAAATTATTGATTTTATAGCAAAAAAATTGTAGAATCTCCGGAATCTATACGAAAATGCGATCTTATTCCGGGTTTCAATATGAATGAAGACAGCATCGAGTCGCCTGCCAGGTATCCTAGCGACCTCTCGAATGAAGAGTGGGAAATACTTAAACCAATCTTTGAAAAACTTGAACCTTATAAGAC
>NZ_CAJAXH010000003.1 GCF_903946935.1 uncultured Thiodictyon sp. | reverse complement strand
CCGGCAGGACCTTCGAACATGGTGCTTCACCCTCGGTTTGTTTGCACTTCCAAGGGTACACAATTTCGCGGGTCCTGCCGCTCTCCTGCGGTGATTCACCAAGCCCTACGCTAGGTCTTGGCCGGATTTATGATCAAGGCCCTCACGAAGGGCGTTGATGTTACTAAATCGACTGCGACTCTAGCGGTGAAGTCAAAACGGAGCATTACGATAAACGGCGAGAAGTATATTAGTTGCAAAAATTAGCCCTGGCTTGATGATCGATAAACCAATAGGTAAGCTTTCGGCCCCACCGCCGATTCGTCGTTTAATAACTTTTCCATGTGTAACGGTTGTGGTAAAAAATATGAAACCCCTATTGTTGACTGTTATTTTCCCTTTAGCTTTAGTGTTGCCGGCTTATTCAGGTGATTCAGTGGCGGAAGATCCTGCCGCTTCCGTCAAGTCGCCGTATGGAGTCTTGTCGATCGTCGGCGACTTCCAACAAAACCATCTACTGCTCGACGGAAAGCGTTTGGAACTCCCTGGTGGCGATTCGGAATATGCTTCATTGTCCTTGATCGACAAGTACAGCTTTGGTGATCGCGTCACGGTGTTGATTAGCGATTCTCAAGGAGCGTCCTGTCAGCTCTATCGCTTCGTCACACTCGGCCAAAAGAGTCACACCATTACCCCGGCATTCGGGACCTGCGATGATGGCCCCAAGATCTCCCAAGACGGCGAGAAGATCTCTTTGCAGATGCGCGACAAGAAGGGGAAGAAGGTCAGATTCCTGTATAGCGAGGGGAAGGTGACTCAGAATGGCAAGGTGGTCCGCTGAGGGTTGCCCATTGCAGGAATTGTATGCCTGGGGTTCTTGAGGGATAAGGGCCTCGGCTACGGCGACTACGTCGAGCAGACCACCTTCCTGGTGCTCCTCAAGAGGGAAGAGGAGCGCACGAGCTGTTGAGCGAGACCTACCATCCCGAGATCAGCCTGATGACGATCAAGCCGGTGTCGGGATTTAAATTCCTCGTGTCCGCGAGAACACGAGGATCTTTAAGGCTTTATTGTGCCCAGGGGCGGAATCGAACCACCGACACGGGGATTGTCAGACCCGCTCGATTCGCTCGCCGTGTCTTGCGCTACGTTCTTGGTCAGTGCGGGGCTGCGCCTAGAGCCCGACCCGCTCCGCGGTCCCCGACTCCGCTTGGTACCCGATCTCCATCTATCGAAGGTGTTTACGTGCCTGTCGCGGCCATTGCCTATCCTGTGCTGGCAGCGGCTCGCCACCCCAAGCCGAGGCGCTGTCGACCCAATGGGCAGCCTGACCGGCTGACTGACGCCGTCCTCGATCGGTAGGCCCAGCTCCGCCCGATTCCGCAGCCTTGCTCTGCGCATGGGGGCGGTCTGCTCGACTGCGTGGCGCCCGGCCTGGCAGTCCCGTGTTTGTCGATCGTCTCGGAAAGATATCATTCTGATGACGGCGGGCGGGCGAAGCCGGCGGGAGTGATGCACGTGTCGATCGCCACCGGGCGGGGCGCGGTGATCTACCGCGGCCGCAGGAGCGCATCGTCCCCGCCGAGGTGCCCGGAACCGGACATATCTGGCTCCGTCGGGACGTGCATCGACCCGGTATTCACCCGGAGCAACGAAAAAAGGGCTTAACCTCGCGGCTAAGCCCTTGTCTTTGTTGGCTGGGGGACTAGGATTCGAACCTAGGTTGACGGAGTCAGAGTCCGTAGTCCTGCCGCTGGACGATCCCCCAATAAACTATTCGGCGACGTTGTTCGCCGACTGGCGGGTGTACGCTGCGCGACACCCGCCAGAAGCCCTCCAGGGCGCTAGCGCTTGGAGTACTGCGGACGCTTGCGCGCCTTGTGCAGACCGACCTTTTTGCGTTCCACCTCACGGGCGTCGCGGGTCAGGAACCCGGCGCGGCGCAGCGGGGAGCGCAGTTCCTCATTATAGCTGACCAGGGCGCGGGCGATACCGTGGCGTATGGCACCGGCCTGGCCGCTGTTACCGCCGCCGACGACGGTGGCCATGATGTCGACCCGGTCCAACAGGCCGCAGGTCTCCAGCGGCTGGCGGACCAACATGCGGGCGGTTTCCCGGCCGAAGAAGTGGTCGAGGGTGCGGCCGTTGACCGTGATCGCGCCTGAACCCGTGGTCAGGAAGACCCGGGCGGCGGAGGTCTTGCGGCGGCCGGTGGCGTATTGAGTCTCCGACATGGATGCGGTTCCTGGACTAGCAGTCGAGTTCAAGGGTTTGTGGTTGTTGGGCCTGGTGGCCGTGCTCGGGCCCACCATAGACACGCAACTTGCGGAACATGGCACGACCCAGTGGGCCGCGGGGCAACATGCCCTTGACCGCAATCTCAATGGCGCGCTCTGGGGCGTGATCCAGAAGCTTGCCCAGGCTCATGGACTTGAGGTGACCTACATAGCCGGTGTGGCGGTAGTACATCTTGTCCGCGAGCTTGTTGCCGGTCACGCGAACCTTACCGGCGTTGACCACGACGATATAGTCACCCGTGTCCACATGGGGGGTGTATTGGGGCTTGTGCTTGCCGCGCAAGCGAGCCGCCAGCTCAGTGGCCAGCCGGCCGAGCGTTTTATTCTCGGCGTCCACCAAAAACCAGGCACGGCGTACATCTGCCGGTTTGGTGCTCACAGTCGTCGTCATGATCCGTTATCCCCGTACCGAGTCCGCGTGCGTCCCGGTCCGGATAACCCCGCAAGGGGTGCCGGTGGGAATGCGGCGGGTCTTTATGTTCGTAAGAGCTAAAGCGCGAAAGACCGCGAACTATACGGGAGGCGGCGCCCCGACGCAAGCCCTGAAGAAGATCCGCCCACGGCAAATCCGTTCTAGCCCGCCGTGGCTGGCCGTCCCCGCCGACGGCGGGAATTTTCGGTCATGCCCAGGTAGTCGAACACCAGGCGGACGTTGCGTGCCAGGCGCTGGATGGTGGCGGCGACGGTGTCGCGGG
>NZ_CAJAXH010000002.1 GCF_903946935.1 uncultured Thiodictyon sp. | reverse complement strand
CGGATACAAGTTGTACGCATAGAAAATCAGAGGCTTACAGCGTTTCTGTCCGTTGCCACTAAGACCGCAATATTTTCGCCACTGGACTCTATCTACCTGTTTCTAAAAAGATATGCTTCCACTGGAAATCCAAGAGACCCGAATCTCAACGGCATTGTTGATCGGCGCCAACGGGTTGCGAAGCTCGTGGCCGAGCATGGCGAGAAATTCGTTCTTGCGCCGATCGGCCTCGTGGAGTGCCGCTTCGGCTTGTTTCAAGCCGGTGATGTCGCGGGTGACCGCCAGCAGGCAACGATCACCCTCCATGGTAATCGCATGAGCGGACACCAGCGACGTGATCACCCGGCCATCCTTCGCGACCAGTTCGACCTCCAGATTCTTAAAATAATCATTCTGCTGCAGGGGCTCCACCAACCGACGTCGGTCCTGCGGGTGGTGCCAGATGCCGAGCTCCAACGCCGTTCGCCCGATGACTTCATCCCGCGTCCAGCCAAAGGTGAAGACGAATCCTTCATTGACGTCCACATACTGTCCGTCGGCCATACGCGTAATGGTGAAGGCGTCTGGACTGGTGACGAAGGCCGTGCGGTAGCGTTCCTCGCTCTTGGCCAGCTTCTCATTGAGCTCGACCAACTGGCGCTTGTTGGCCTCCATCTCCCTAAAAATCAAATCAAAGGGCTGTCGCACGCCCGACAGCACCACGGCGATGAATGCGAGCGCCACGGATAGAAAGCGAAAGTAGTGGCCGAGTTCGTTGGTGACATCATAAAAACCGGCGTAGCGGGTGAAGCAGAATTCAGTCGCCACCGCCAGCCACAGCGAGCCGGCCAGCAGGAGAAAGATCCGCGACTCGAAGTGTCGGCGGTTGCGGTACAGCAGCATGAACCCCACCACCAGCATGGCGATAATGATATATTCGCTGTTGACCTTGAAGGGGGTCAGGCCGACGCCGTCGATAAACGTGGCCGGAAACCATTGCAGCACCACCGCCGCGCAGGCCGCCAAGGCGACGATGGCAAATCCCGCGCTGACCAAGGCGAAACGCGGCCGCCTGGTGATAGCCAGCGGGCCGAGCAATAAGGCGATAGCCTCCAGATAGCGGGCCGTCAGCCAAAATTGCGTCGGATAGTTGGTGGATACACCGGGAAACAGATTCATGCCCTTGAAGGTCAGGGTATGAAAGAGGTCAACGAACCCGATGGCGCCGTAGGCGCCGTAGGCGCCGCCGAGCACGATGAGGTAGCCATTGGCCAGGTAGCGATTGCTGGACCAGGTTAGAACAAAAATGCATAGGCTGACGACGATGGCGAAGAGTTCAGCCATCGTATGAAACAACAGATAATGCACCGACCGTGCCCCGGCCAGGATCCCCATGATCGCCAGCAGCACACCCGCGACGGCTACCCCCGGCGTTCTGACCAACGCGTCAAGGCGCAACTTGGACACTACCAGACATCGCTACCCAACCGCTCCCGCCGCAGTTGACCTACAAGCACTTATCTTCATCGCAGCCACAACCTACACCCTTGTAGTGATTGCGTTTTTCGCCGGTGATGTTGGTCATAAAATCGGTCACCCGCTCAGGCCTCCGAAATACGAGCGAGCCGTTGTCTCAGCGACTTGCCATCCCCCTTTCCCGCACAAATAAGGCAGTTTCGGCCGGATTTACGATCACGGCCTTGCCAAGCAGAATACCGCCGTGAACACCACCGCACAAGCCCGCTTTGACATCCTGAGCGCGGTTCCTTAAGACCAGACGGGCGACCCGCTGGACGTTTCAATCGCCGCCGCGAAGTGTTGGCGCGACGCATAGTTGGCGTCGCCCTGGATCAGTGAGAAGCGGCGGCGGACATCCGGATGGTCGGCCAACAGCACCACGGTCGCACCCGAGCGACGCAGGTCGCGGCTGAGCATACTCAGGAGCGCAATCCCGGAATCGAATACCAGGTCGACCCGGGTCAGGTCCATGATACAGGTCCGCAGACCATTGCGGAATTGCGGGTCGATGCCGAACACCTCGTTGCTCATCGTCAGATCCAGCGTACCCTCGAAAGCGAGTTCAAGCAGATCGTCGTCTGGCGTATACACGGAAATCATAGACATTGGAATCATCCTCCGGTCGTTCGTCGCTGGACTTGGGGTCGCGGCGCGCTCGTCATGAAACCTTGAGGCGCGTTGCCGTTAACATCATTATTGGCACGCCACGGCCTCTAAGCCATCCGTAAGGCTACCTAGCCCGAGTTGCGGTGGCACGGTTGCCCACGGCGTGCAGCATTACTGCTTGCCTTGCAAGGATCTTGAGCCGTGCTACGGCACTGGCCAATCTTTGATGCGCGTCCTTGCGTTGCCAACTCCAGCACCCTGCCCGCCTCGCCTGGACCGCCCAACCCCCAGCTGACTATCCGCTGACAGCCCCGCTCAGGCGTTGTCTAGCCGCCCGCCCTTACGCTGTACCCAAGGTCGCGATCAACCGCGGCGCCTGATCGCGCTGCCGGACTCGGCCAGTTCCCCCACTGCGTCCGGAGTCGGCGCCCTAACGCTGGCACAGTTCCCCCCACTGTGCGGGCGTCAGCGCCCCGACTTCGGCCAGTCTCTACCGTGCGCCGCGGTGGATTAAGCGTACGTCCATGCGCTCCGCGTTGCTGACATGCCCCAATGGCAGTGAATTAGGTCTGCACGTCGGTTGTTGCAGGAGCCACCTCAGGCAACGGAGACGATCATACACAAGGCGACCCCCAATCCTAACTAGTTCTTGCCGTCAGGAGACACCTTCACCATGGTGAGATTGCAATCACCATCCTGATTCGTGCAATCCGCCGGGTCCTCACCCACGATCCAAAATGTGGGATTAGTGCCGGGATTCTCGCTGAACACGACGAAGTCGTGATCCCCCTGGTAACCTGAGGCCTCAGTACACCGCGGGTCATTGAGGTTGAATAGCGTATACGCGTAACAGCCGTGCGGCCGGGAGGATGAGGTCGGCTCGCTCACGTCGCTATAGTAGTAACCGAAATACGCGGTGGGCTTGAAGCTGACGGTGGTGCCGACCGGGTCAGGCGTCACACTCCCCGGAGGTTCCCCACTCCCCTGGAAAAGCCGGTGCCTGGTGCCCACCACGGTGCCGCGGGCATTGGTCTCAAACCACCCGAATTCGTTGATTTCCGTTGCAACGGCAGACATGTTGAGAAGCAAGGTGGCCTTCAATTTTCCACCGGTGCTGTGGAAATATACCTGGTCGTCGCGGACGCCGCCGGTATCGCCAAGCGAGTCGTAGTCCATCCCCCAAAATGGCAATGCCCCGGGGGCGAGCGACCCGCTACCGATGCCCTGACAATCGCCGGTCGAGGTCATGCAGAATCCCGCATTCTTTTCTGCCAAGCCTCCCCCATAAGCGCCAGAAGCACCCCACGGCGCGTCCCAGTAAGGCGCGAAGTTGTCGTTGAGGTGGTCGGTGTCCGGTATCCAGGTTTGCCAACCCGCTCCGGGGCTCCCTATGATGGATGCTCCACCATATGAGGTTCCACCATATGAGGTTCCAGCATATGAGGTTCCACACATCACGACTGCGGCAATGGCAGTCAGTAAGATGACCCGTGTTGCTTGAGAGATCATGGTGTATTCCTCCTGTGAGGATGTGGTGTTGGACGTTGTCTGCTTGACAGCAGGCTCTGGAGATAGTAGCGATACCCACCGAAGCAAGGCACTGTCGGCACGGAAAATCTATGGAATACGATGACGATCGCGAATACTGATCATGCCTCTGGGTATTCCACCTCATCGCTCGGCAGCAGCGGTCGTTAAGGGCCAGCGACGGACTCCGGATGAATAAAGGGGACGAATGCCCGTGCGCTGATTGACCCTCCATGGTTTTCCACACCACCGGTCGCACGCTATCCGTAACAATACTCAAACCCGAGCGGCAACAGGTTCGCTCGGCCAGGTCTTATAGAGAGTGGTTGGCGTGGGATGCGGCGCCCAACAGAGGGCAAGGCACCGGCTGCTATCCTGGAGGCAGCATCCAGCCCGCCCGTCCATGCCCAGTGCGCGTATCACCGTCGGCCCCTGATTGAAACCCCGCAATGTGGCGCCCCAGACCGCAGCCGCACTGACCTGTTGCTGAGTAGTTATCCGGATACACAATGTTCGCGACATGGCAAGAATGTCAGGAAACGACAAGACGAAGAGGACAGCCATGCAAACAACACATCCAGGGCTTCGGGTAACACCGGGTTGTCCAATCGAGGGCTCAGGGCGACGCGAATGACTGGTCGCGACGTTACTCAGGGTCTGGCATGTTCGTCCTCCTTTGAACGTCAATACACCGGGCAATCGCGCCTGGAACCGAGGTAATAGCCCGATGAAAACATGGCTGACAACGGTAATGGTGGCCGCGGTGCTGGTAAGCGGCGCCACCCAGGTTATGGCAGGATCCGGCGCAGACGCAGCAACAGCCGGTCCGCTGTGCGAAGCGTGCGATCATGCGGGGGGCGAGCACGCCGCACATTGCGACCGTCACGAAACCGCCGGCCAGCCCGCAAAGTCCTCGACGCCAGCGACGGGAGGCGATTTCACGCTCGCTTCAGCGACCGGTCCGGTCAACTTGGTCGACCTGCGTGGACAGGTGGTTCTGATCTATTTCGGTTACACCTCGTGTCCGGATATCTGCCCCACCAATCTGGCAATGATCGCCAGCGCATTGAAGTCGTTGGCGCCTGAAGAGTTGGCCCGAGTGCGAGTGCTCTTCGTCAGCGTCGATCCGGAACGCGACGATCTACAACGACTCACCAGGTACGCCGCCTATTTCCACCCCAACATTCTTGGCCTGACCGGCACCCCCAATCAGTTGGCGAAGGCCGCGACGGCCTATGGCGTCGTTTATCGCCGCGTCGATGAGCCAGGCTCGGCGCTGGGTTATATGATGGATCACTCAGCCGACACCTATGTCGTGGACCGCCAGGGCCACCTGGCCCGCACCTTCCATCACGCAACGCCGTCGTCACAGATCCTTGCGGTCATTCGTGAGCTGCTCGGCTAGGAATAAACGCAGGCGCGGCCTCGGCTTGCTGCACCACTCAGAAACACCCTTGGGCCTGGATCGGCTTTGCGGCTTGTCCGCTCTATCTGTGAGCCCGCTGCAACCGGGAGGTTGCCATCCGGCCTGGATTCCGGCGTCCCGGCCGCAATAGCGATCAACGCCATCCGTTCGATCCGCACCGGCGCCCCGAAGTATGAACAGAGTCAGGCGCCCGCCCCGGCGATCGCCGCTTTACCGGTCACTCGTTTTATGGCAGTATTTCAATGCCTGAAACGCCGAGCGACCAGCAGGGCTTGAGCAAACACCGCGGACGATCAAGTCCGTTCAGGCCAAGACGCCATGTTGCCTGTCCGGTGGTACTTGCACGCAGGGCAGTAACCACCCGGGTTCACGGCAAAGTTCACTGAAACCCGACGGAGACTTTGTGCCATGATTCGTTCCTCCTCACTATTCACTGCGGTCATGTTCGCCTCCATCTCACTCGGCGCACAGGCCGCGGATGTCGCCGTCCGCGACCCCTACGCCCGCGCCGTGCCGCCCGGCCAACCCAACAGCGCAGTATTCATGTCGCTGGAAAACGGTTCCACGGCGGATCGCGCCCTGGTCGCCGCCGAGAGTCCGGTCGCCAAGACCGTGGAGCTGCACACGAACGTCAACGAGGGCGGCGTGATGAAGATGCGCCGGATCGATAAGATCGAGGTCCCCGCCGGCCAGACGGTTGCCCTCAAGCCAGGCGGCTTGCATGTCATGTTGATTGGCCTCAAAGAGGCCCTGGAGCCAGGCGCCATGGTTCACCTGACGCTGACCTTCGACAACGGCAGTCAGTCGCACGTCATGGCGCCGGCGCGCACCATCGATACGGCGGCAACGCGGCATTGACGTTAGACGCGCATGGCCACGACCGATTCGACCCAACCCGTTAGAAGCACCGAGGAGTGACCCATGAAGTTCCTGTACAGTCTGATGCTTGCCGTTCTCATGATCTCCGGTATCTCAGCCGGTCCAGCATTCGCCGGAGACAAAGACCCACTGTTCGTGAATCTCACCACTGACGATGCGAATCGTTCCAACATGGCGATTACCTTCGGAGCAAAGCAGCTCGAACGTGGACATCCGCTGACTATCTTCCTTAATGATCGCGGAGTCTTTATCGGCGCCACCGCAAATGCAGGCAAGTTTGCCGATCAGCAGCAGGCCTTGGAGTCGATCATGGGCAAGGGGGGGACAGTCATCGTCTGCCCGTCATGCATGAAGCATTACGGTGTCAATGATGCCGATTTGTTGCCTGGGCTGTCTGTGGGGCATCCAGATTTGACGGGTGCCGCGCTCTTCCAAGACGGCACCAAGACGTTGAGTTGGTAGCCAATCGTTGCTGAAGTTTCCTGGCTCTGAAAACGCCCCAGGGCCGGGCACTGGGGGCCGGAAGTCTTCGCGGGGTTTGGCTGGATCCGGTCAAACCCCGCGAACTGCCCCGGCACGGCCAGAAGGCGGCAAGATGATCCAACCCAAGCCGGTGGAGATCGGTATGATGCACCGGCCAGGCGCCTCACTCGCCTGATGGTTTGCGTCACCGGGGGCCAGCGTTCACCGGCCCCGGGCCGCGTGGACCACGCGCTTGAGCCGAGATCACAAACACGCCTGTCGGTGCGCCCCCCCGCAGGTGGTCAGCAAGGCATCCAGGGCGGCGGGTAACACCGGGTTGGCCAATCGAGGTTTCTGGACGACTCGAATGGCTGGCCACGGCGCCACTTAGTCTCGGGCATGTTCGTCCTCCTGCGCATCCAGCCAATCGACCCATAGCACGTACACGATACCCAGCAGCACGGCGAACACCGCCAAGCTGAACGTGATCCCCACCAGGGTCCAGCCATTCACTTCACACCCCCAGGCACCATGACCGCCCCAACGATGCGCTGGGGCTTCGGTTTGCTGGCGAGGTGTGGCCACCATTCGGGGAACGCCTGGTCACCGAGCCGTGGCGTCCACCGGCATCGCAGTTGTGTCTGATTCATCTGGGCCTCGCATGGCTTTCGTATAACGATGCGTGATCAGGGTAAAGGTTGCGGTGGTCATTACCATACCAGCATCGCGGCTAGCGCGGCGGCCGGGATGATCAGTTCATGGACCCAAGACGGGGGGCGGGGCGTGCGATGCGTAAGCATGATGCGGTACCTTCGCTAGGTTGGATCAGGGACCATCTGGGCTCAACCGCTCGCGCTGCGGCATTCACCGCAGAACGCAGAAAAAAGCCAGGACCACCAGGTGGGGGAACCGGCACGGCAAATCCGTTCTAGCCCGCCGTGGCTGGCCGTCCCCGCCGACGGCGGGAATTTTCGGTCATGCCCAGGTAGTCGAACACCAGGCGGACGTTGCGTGCCAGGCGCTGGATGGTGGCGGCGACGGTGTCGCGGGATTT
>NZ_CAJAXH010000001.1 GCF_903946935.1 uncultured Thiodictyon sp. | reverse complement strand
GCGAGTACTTAGGTAAAAAATAGACGCGAATTCGTTTGCGATTTGCTCGTACATGGTCCCTAACTGCTTTTGAATGATGGAAGCTAGCGCGATCAACAAACATAACGAGCGGCCGATCTCTACCCTCAAGAACGTCGTCAATAAAACCGATATACGTCTCAGAGTTAATGTGAGCTGCCGTCACGTCATATTTGAGAATACCCTCTTTGGTAACCAGTGACAGAGCATTTAACCGTCCGCGCTGCCCCGATACCACGACCTTAGGCGTTTCTCCAATCAGACCCCAGGTACGACCAGCACGCTCAGTTAAATCAACGCCAGCCTCATCTTCAAATGCGATGTCGGCACCAATTCGCTCTGCAAGTTTCTGTATTCTAGGGAATTTCTCATTGAGGAAATAATTAACTTCAGCAGGATCTTGTTCTCTCGCAACATAGTCTGGCTTCTGGGGGCTCAAGCCCAGTTTTTTTAGATGCCCATTTACTGTCGACGCGAGAACTTTGACGCAAAATATCTTGTCGATAATCTCGGCAAGAATCTGACAGGTCCAAAGCTGCGTATCATACCCATAATCTGTAGGATCTTCTTTGAGAACGATATCTTTCAGTAGAGTATCCATTTCCGCTGTGATTCGTGGTTCCGCGCCGGGTGCAGTGCGGGTATCTAACAAATCATAACCACCCTGCTCGTATCTCTTTATCCATTCGTACAGGGAACTCGGGGATACATGAAACACCTCCGCGACAACACCTGGATGGAAACCACTGTCGACGACAGCCCGGACAGCCAACTTACGAATTTAGCTCATGGGCACGTCAGGAATCTTTCTTGCGTCTCTCAGCCAGTCGTTGTTCACAGTGAAGCCCTCCCCGCAGAAACTATCTTCTAAGTCTAGACAATTTTCTAAGAACTACAAGCTTTCAACAGGTACTATTCGGTTATCAAATGGTTTGGCGATATATCGAGGCACTAATACTTTCACAGTCTCTGGAGCGGTGTCAAGAGAACGGGTTTTCAGTGCGTCACGCCGGCCACGACCTTGGCCTCGTCCTCCAGGCCATAGCGGCCCAGTTTGACATAGAGGCTCTGGCGGCTGAGTCCGAGCAATTCGGCGGCGGCGGTGCGGTTGCCGCCGGTCAGGTCCAGCGCGGCCTCGATATAGCGCTGTTCGACCACGGCAACCGTGTCGTCCACCAGCTTGCGCAGGGTCGTCTTGCCGATCTGGCGGTTCAGTGACTCCATCATGCCCTCGAGCCCCGGACCCTGCTCACTCGCGGTGAGGCGGCGGCTGACGTCGCGGATGAACACGCCGATGGTCCCGCCGTGCTTGCCGCCGCGGCCGGCGGCCGAGATCTCCGCCTGGAGCTCCGCGCCCAGTGCCCCGTGCAGCACGGTGGAGAAGAGCCGCACCGCCCCCAGTCGGACCACGTTGGCCAGCAGCACCGTCAGGTCCGCCCCCGGACGGCCCAGCCAGCGCCCCAGTGGTTCGCCCAACACCGTCGTCTCCGAGACCAGTTGCACCTGTTCCAGGAAGGCGCGATTGGCGCGCAGGATGGTGCCCTCGTGGTTGATGACCACAAAACCGTCCGGGCCACCCTCGATCAGGTCCTCGACACGCACCGGATCGGCCACCTCGGTCAGCGTCGCTTCCGCCACCACTGGGGCCAACTGGACCAACAAGACCTCTTCCTGGGCGCAGCTCACCAGGGAGGCGTGTACCAGCCACGGGGTCTGGTGGGGCCCCAGGCGGAACAGCACACCGGGGGCCTTGCCGCGCTCGCGGATGCGCCGCAGCATCTCGTCGAAGAGGTCGCGCTCCGCGGGCATCAGGGCCTCGGGGAAACGCAGGTCGGCGGCGCCCTTGACCTGGGCGACCGCGATCCCGAGTGCCTGGGCCGCCGCGGGGTTCAGGTCGACGATGCGCAGGTTGCCGGCCCGCAGCAGCAGGACCGCGTCGCGGGAGGAGTTGAACAAGAGGCGATAGCGGGTTTCGACCTCGCGCAGCTTCCAGTAGTCCCGCTCCATGGCCTGTTGGGCCTCGACCAGGCGGGACTGTAACTCGGCCACCGCGCGCAGATTCTTGCCGACTGCCAAGAGCCCGGTGTGGCCGCCGAGCAGGACGGTGGTGTACTCGACCGGGAGTTGCAGCCCGCTGGGGAAGTGCTGAGTGACGTTGCGAAAGGCGCAGACACCGGTTTCGCGGGCATATTCGAGCATGCGCCGCAGACCCTCGCTGTCGGACTCGCTGACCGTGTCCGCCCAGGGACTACCGATCCAGTCCGCCACACCCTCGGCCGCGAACAGATTGGACAGGGTCGCGTCGCGGATGATGCCCTCGGTGTCGAGGACCAGCATCACGTCGGGCAAGGCCTGATTTTCGGTGCGCAGCGCCTCCGGACCGGACGCGTTGGCCGGCCGCGAGCGCCTCACCTGGGGTGGGGATAAGACAACATCCATGGTAAATAACGACCGTTGACCGAAAGAACCTGCGTAGCCGCCCGTTTCGCGAACTAAATCTGTGTCTTACCCGGCATGCCAGCGCCAACGCAACCCCCGGTCGGCCAGGTGCGCCGCCCGGGGGGGGGGCATGAAATAGGGTCCAACCTGAGACCGGTGCGCGCCCGTCAACACCGCGCACACGGCCGGCGACGCCGAGCCGCCGCTGGCCAGGTTGAGGGGCAGGATCGGGGCGATGATGCGGCCGCCGGTAACCGCCGCACCGCCTGATTATTTCGCCGAAACGATCCCGAACAGGTGCCCCAGGTCCTTGAAGAAGATCTTGATGTGGGCGCCCGGCTGGGCCTTTACCAGGCGCTTGTTCATGTACGCCTCCCAGGTCAGCCGCTGGACGTCGGGGTCCGCGCACATCTTCACGAAGCGCTCGCGCCGCTTGTCGCTGGAATACCAGAAGCGCTGCATGATCCCCAGGATCCAAAAGACCCGGCCGTGCGCCTTCATGAAACCCTTGCGCGCCAATTTGAGGCTGGCTGCATCGCCGGTGGTGCAGAAGGCCTCGGCGGCCGCGGCGGCGTAACGCCCGCCGGCCAGGGCATAGTAGATGCCTTCGCCAGAGGCCGGTGCGACCACGCCGGCGGCATCGCCCGCCAGCACGACATTGCGCCCGTCGTCCCAGCGGCCCAGGGGACGCAACGGGATGGGGGCACCCTCGCGGCGCAGCGTCTCGGCATGCTCGAGCCCCGCCGCCTTGCGCAGTTCGCGGGTGGCCTCGCGCAGCGAAAAGCCGGCGACCTCGGTGCCGACCCCGACGCTGGTGGTGTCGCCATGGGGAAAGACCCAGCCATAGAAGTCAGGCGAGATCTTGCCCTGGTAATAGACATCGCAGCGATCGCCCTTGAAACCGTTCTCGCCCTCCTTGGGGGAGCGGACGATCTCGTGGTAGGCGCTGACAACGCGCATCTTGTCCGCCCCCGGGACGCACTGGCGCGCCACCCGTGAGCGGGCGCCGTCGGCACCGATCACGCAGCGGGCGCGGGCCTCCTTGCGCAGGGGCTTGCCGACGCCGGTCTCGACCTCGTAGCGCACGATGACCTCACCGCCGTCCGCCCGGACCAGTTCGGTGAAGCTCCCGGTGCGCCGCACGGCGCCGCTCTGGGCCGCGCGTGCGCGCAACCACTCGTCGAACACGTCGCGCTTGACCATGCCGACGAAGCCGTTCTCCACCGGCATATCCACCGCCCGATCGGCGGGCGAGATCATCCGGGCGGAGTGGATATGGGCGCACAGCAGGTGCTCGGGGAGGTCGAACTCACGCATGGCCTGGGGGGGGATGGCCCCGCCGCAGGGCTTGATGCGCCCGGCCTTGTCGAGCAGCATCACCGAGCGGCCGCCGCGGGCCAGGTCGTTCGCGGCCGTTGCACCGGCGGGGCCGCCGCCCACCACCACCACATCGTAGGTCTCGGTCTGGTTCATTCGCCTCGTCCTGCTCAAATCGCTTGCGCGACTTAAGATCATTAAAATGGAATTAATAGAATCAACGCGATTGCGCGAAGCGGGGCGCTCGGTCGGCCGTCGACCATGACCTCACAGGGCCAGCGTGCGCACCGCAAAGGCACTGATCATCATGCCGGTCACATAGATACTGACACCGATCGCACTGAGCCAGAGTGCGCGGCCGATCGGGTCGCGGAGGAACCGAACCATCATCCCGACCTGGATGGCCACCACCACCGCGACGGCGGCCGCGTGCAGCGGGCGCCCCCAGCCGACCAGCAGCCCCACCACGACGAATTGTGGCAGGGCCATGAAAAGGCAAGCGGCCCAGGCAGCACCCTGGACCCCGAGTTGCACCGGCAGCGAGCGCACGCCCATCTGCTGGTCGCCCTCGATCGCCTTGAAATCGTTCAGAGTCAGGATGCCGTGGGCACCCAAACCATAGAGCCCAGCCAATGCCAACACATGCCAGTTCGGCAACGCCCCGGAGAGCATCACCGCGGCCCCGGTGATCCAGGCCAGACTCTCATAAGACATCCCGCAGGCCAGATTCCCCCACCAGCCGTTGCCCTTGAGTCGCACCGGCGGGGCGCTGTAGGCCCAGGCCAACGCCAGCCCGAGCATGGCCGACCAGAACACCCAGGTCCCCAGGGTGGCAGCCAGCAGCCCGGACAGGATGGTCCAGACGATGGCGATATAGAGCCCCCAGCGCCCCGGGATCCGCCCGGAGGGGATGGGGCGATTGGGCTCGTTGATCGCGTCCACATGGCGGTCGAACCAGTCGTTCACCGCCTGACTGGTGGCACACACCATGGGGCCGGCGAGGATCACCCCGGCGAGGAAGACGAGCCAATGCTCGGCGATCACCACCCCGGAGGACACGACGCCACAGGCGAAGGCCCACATGGGCGGAAACCACGTGATGGGCTTGAGTAGTTCAAGCACGGCCGCGGGCGCGGGATAGCGCGCGACGACCGGGGGGGGGGCAGAATCATTCATGGGTGCAAATTATAGCTGACAGTCGACGTTGTCAACCAGACTTGACACTTGCTGAAAAACGCTAAGAGATTCATGGGTGAGCGACCAGGCGTCAATCGGGAGGTGCCCGCTGCCGCGGTCGCGCCGACGCCTTGCGTTGCGGCAAACGGCCAGCGAGTCGTGCTGACGATTAGCTGACAGTCATGGTCAACTTCTGTCTAGCCCCGCCGCGTTACCCTGCTTTCCAAGGTCGCGAACAACCCCGACCAATCGCCGCACGGCGACCGGGAGTCGACACACCGACTCCGGCGAACTCGCCGCCCGTGCGGCGCGGTGGCTTGTACTACCGCAGCAACAAAGAATCTGCAACTCACATTAAGGTACTTAAGATGAATGCTTCAAAAACGATCGCCGTCCTCGCTCTTTCTCTCGTCTACTCCGGGATGGTTGCCGCCGGATGCGGGGAACAGAATAAACGGTGCTACCTCTATAAAGGAGGGAAATTGGTCAGTCAATCTCAGTGCAGCATATCGGCCTGCGCCAACCCGGCCGGTGCTTCGCAGAATTGGAAATGGAAAAACGGCAACAGAACCAGCATCAGTCTTCAGGACTATCGACTAATGGTGAACGGGAAGCAAGGATTTACCCGGGTAAGCAACAATCAGTCATGCTATGGCGCTAACAACAATCGAGGCGAGCTCTTTTGCTTAAACTAACGCCCGGCCCGCGTGGCGGCGCCCAGGCGATGACGCGCGCGTGCCGAGCCGGGCGGTCGCCCCGCAGGGCGACCGCCATTGGCCCAGGCAGTCAACCGGGATGACGATCGAGGCCCGCATGCGACCTCAGGCGACCACCACCCGCGGTCGATCGGTCACCACCACCCGAAGCTCGTCCCCCCGGCCTTGGCGCGGGGGGCTATTGAGGCCCGCTTGACGGATCGCGTGGGCCTCAGTGGCGGCAGAGTCAAGGGAGCGCCAGCAAACGGGCTCAGACGGGCCAGGACCATCCGTGAGCCAGCCCAGGGCCAGCCACTCGACCGGGGGTTCTCCAGGCGCCCAGGCGCCCGCATCGCTCGGCACGCAGCACGCCAGGCGCCAAGCATGGGGCTCCCACTCCACCAGGACCAAGACCAGCCGCCATCCCTGAGGGGCCTCCGCGCGGCCCAGGACGGCGTCTATCAGTTCCAGCAGTTCGGCCTTCGTCAGCAGCGCAGGCGTCGCCTTGGTGGCGTCGTGCCGGGTCGCGGGTGTATTGATTTTTTGAATATTCATAATTATTTTCTCCTATACCGTATGCGTTGATCCTTGTACAGATTACTCTTTCTCGATGTTGCCGCAAGAAGATTAATGTTAAGCTTTTGTTAAATGTCAGTGACATGACTTCGTTTTGTGTTATGGCCAGGCACCAAGGCTTGCTGCCGCAGGGGGAAACCAGACGGCCAGCACCGAGGATACGAAGAGAAGGTTGCCAGCCATGGCCTGGATTCCGGCATCCCGGCCGGAATGACGCCTCGCCTTCCCGTGAAAGTCGCGCCGGGAGCGCGCTCCAACTCTCCCTCCCACCTCGTGGGGGAGGGCCGGGTGGGGGAACGGCCAAGGCGCCCGCCACTTTCATCGTTCGGGGTGGCGCGGGCGCCGTGGCCGTTAGCCGGGACGCCCCCACTCCTTGATTTCAGGCCTGCTCGACCCCCTCCCCCGGCACCCGCCCGAAGGTCGCCGCATACTCCGCGGCATAGGGTTTGGTCGCCTCATAGACGTGATAGGGCACGATCTTCGCTTCCAGTTGGGGAAACTTGTCATGCACATAGGTGTAATTGCGCAAAAGCTTCATCTCGATGATGGTGCGGGCAAACTCCAGCCCGCGGGGGCCGCGGTGGCGTTGCAGGAAGGCGATCATCTGCCGGATGAGCTTGGGCGGCTTGGCGGGGCGCTTGGCGAGCATCTGGATGAAGCGCGGCATGCCGCGGGTGCGGTCGCCCGCCGAGGAGACGGGTCGTGACTCAAGATCCGGGCGCAGCAGGTCCAGCAGTTGCGCGCCGCGCTCGGTGCGGGCCAGCACCCATTGCCAGCCCAAGGGCGCGCCCAGGTAGCCGATGGTGAGGTCCGACAGTGCATTGGGATAGTCGAAACAGGACAGACACGCCGACGGGAAGATGCCCTGGAGCTTGTCCATCGGGAAATCGATATAGTTGACCCGCTCGCGGTGTCCATCCTCGTGGTGGAGCCACAGGCTGAAGTCCTGCATAAATTCGTAATGGATCACGGTCCCCGGGGAGCTGGAGATCGTGTTGAGGAAGAACTGCTGATCCGGGTAGGTGACATTGTCGCTGCACGGGATGCCGATGATGTCGAGCCGCTCCAGCCCGAGTTGCTCTTGCGCCTGGCGCAGGACCTGGACCTGGCAGCCGGTGCCGACCACCGCCAGGCGGCGGATACCGGACTCGCGCACCTGGTCCAAGAGCCCCAGGTTCGGCGAGAGACAGGGCTTGTTACCCTTACAGGCGCGCACCTCCTCCACGGTGCGGGCCAGCACCGGCAGGGGCTCGAAGATGGTGCCGGGGTTGGTGCCGGTGAGGATCACTGCCTCGACCTCGCCGCGCTCCAGCAAGCGGGCGGCCAGCGTCGTGATCATGCCGGTCCACTGGGCGCCGGCCACGGGGCGGCGCATCCGCATGATCGCCTGCTCCCGGTAGATGCCGAAGCGCATCTCGTCGCCGGGGTTGCGGCGGCGGCCGTGCAGGCGTTGCTCGATCTCCTCCATGCGGTTGCGGACAAAGAGACAGGTGTCGGCCATCTGCGGGCGCAGCCAACTGTCACAGAGTCCGCAGTCGCTGCACAGGCGCGGCCGGCCGCTCAGGCGCCGGTCGTGGCTCATCAGGCTGACATCGTGGAGACCTTTCGACGGGCCTTGTTCCATTCCGGGGTCCTCTTAGGATTCGCTATGGTTCGCTTTGGGGTATCTTTGGGCGCCCCGGCGGATGCCCGCTGGGGTTGGTTCAGAACGAGGGGATTATGGCGATGTTGAAGCGGCTGGTGCAGGTCTTTGGGGTTCTTCTGGTGCTGGCGATCGGGGCGGCGGCCATCGTGCCCTTGCTGATCCCCGCCGGGACGGTCCAGCCGACGGGCAGCGCCCGGGCCGCGGCGACCCCGGACAGCCGGTTCCTGACGATCCCCTTCCCGGGGACCGCGGGGCTCGACATCCATTATCTGGAGCGACCCGCGGCGGGGCCCGACGCGCGCGCCTTCCTGCTGCTGCACGGCTTTACCTTCAACAGCTTCACCTGGGGCGCGGTGCTGGACCCACTGGCCAAGCTCGGGCGGACGGTCGCCTATGACCAGATCCCTTATGGACTCAGCGCCAAGCCGCTGCCCAGTGACTGGAGCGGCGCCAACCCCTACGCCAAGGAGTCGGCCATCGCCCAGGTCGGGGCGGTCATGCAGGGTTTGGGCCTCGGGCACGCCATCCTGGTCGGCAACTCCTCCGGCGGCACCCTGGCCCTGGAGGCGGCGTTGGCCTATCCCGAGCGGGTCACCGGCCTGATCCTGGTCGCTCCCTGGGTCCATGCCCAACGCCCGACCATCCCGGCCGCGGTGGCGCAACTGCCCCAGTTGCAACGATTAAGCCTCTTCATCGCCCGCAAGCTGGGGAACCCGACCCTGCTCGAGTATTCCTATCAGGACCCTTCGCGCCTGACCGCAGCCCGCCGGGCCCTGGCCATCATCCACACCCGGGTGGCGAACTGGGACCTGGGCTGGGCGGCGCTGCTGGACCGTTCGCTCTCAAGCTCCGTGGACGTCAGCGAGCGACTCAGCCAAGTCCGGGTGCCGGTGCTGCTGATCACCTCGGATCAGGACAAGCTGGTGAAGCCGGACGATACGCGGCGCGTGGCCGCCGCCCTACCCCACGCGACCCTCAAAGTGCTGCCGGGCTGCGGCCATGTCCCGCAGGAGGAATGCCCCCAGGCGTTCATGGCCGCGGTCACGGACTGGCTGCAATCTCCTGCGGCGCCGGCGGCTGCCAGCACGCGTCCTTGAGAGGCTCAGGCCGCCGGCGACAGGAAGGACACCAGGGCCTGGGCCAGGATGGCCAGCACGGTCAGCCCCACCACGGAGCAGATCGCGCAGGTGATCAGGAAGGACTTGAGATCAAGCGGGGCGGCGTCAGGCGTAACATCGGCGACGAGCACATCGGCCTGGGAGGTCTGAGACATCGATTGACTCCGGTGGTTGATCGCGGGCCAGCCAGGCCCTGGACTAAGTACAGTGGAGGTCTCGCGATGGCCGGTCGACGACTGAGTCAGTCGCCCCCTGTCTCGCGAGATTTACAGTATAGTGTGTCACGCCACATTGACACACCCCTTTTCGACAGGTTTTCGGGTCCCATCGCGACGCGCATGCGGTTACCATGGGCGCCCCTTATCAACCCGCGCACCTGACACTAGAGACTCGAGACCCTAATATGCCCGTCCCATTTCCGTTCTCCGCCATCGTCGGTCAGGAAGAGATGAAGCTCGCGCTCCTGATCGGGGCCGTCGACTCCCGCATTGGCGGGGTCCTGGTCTTCGGCGACCGCGGCACCGGCAAATCCACTGCCATCCGCGCCCTGGCGGCGCTGCTGCCCAAGATGAAGGTCGTCGCAGACTGCCGCTACGGCTGCGATCCCGAGGCCGAGGAGGGCGTGTTGTGCGCCGAGTGCCGCGGCAACCGCAGCGAGACCCCGTTCAAGACCAAGCAGGTGCCGGTACCGGTGGTGGACCTGCCGCTGGGTGCCACTGAGGATCGGGTGATCGGCGCCCTGGACCTGGAGATGGCCCTGACCCGCGGCGAGAAGGCCTTCGAGCCCGGCTTGCTGGCTCGCGCCCACCGCGGTTTCCTCTATATCGACGAGGTCAACCTGCTGGAAGACCACCTGGTCGACGCCCTGCTGGACGTGGCCGCCTCCGGTGAAAACCTGGTGGAGCGCGAGGGACTCTCCGTCCGCCACCCAGCGCGCTTCGTCCTGATCGGCTCCGGTAACCCGGAGGAAGGCGAGTTGCGGCCCCAGTTGCTGGACCGCTTCGGCCTCTCGGTGGAGGTCCGCACCCCGCAGGACCTGCAGACCCGCGTCCAGGTGGTACGGCTGCGCGACGAGTACGAGCGCGACCCCAGCGCCTTCGCCGAGAAGTGGAAGCGCAAGGACGCCAAGGTGCGCAAACGCATCACCGACGCCCAGGCCCTGCTGCCCGAGATCGAGGTGAACGACCTGGCCCTGGAACAGGCCGCACGCCTGTGCATGGCGCTCGGCACCGACGGCCTGCGCGGTGAGCTGACCCTGATCCGCGCCTGCCGTGCCCTGGCCGCCCTGGAAGGCGACAAGTCCGTCGAGGTCAAGCACCTGCGCCGGCTCGCCCCGCCGGCGCTGCGCCATCGGCTGCGGCGCGACCCGCTGGACGAGTCGGGCTCCACCGCCCGGGTCGACCGCGTGGTGCAGGAACTTTTCCCAGCATAATGGCCGGCATGAGCGCACCCCCGGCCAATCCATTGGCGAAGAACCCCATGGGCGGCGGCGCGCCGCCAATGGCGCCCCAGGCGGCGCCGCGCTATCACCCGTGGGACGACGCGGCCCTGGTCGCCACCCTGTTCGCGGTGGACCCGTCCGGGGTGGGCGGCGTCTGTCTGCGCGCCCTGCCCGGCCCGGTGCGCGACCAGTGGCTCGCCGACACCCGGGAGCTGCTCCCGCACGACATGCACCGACGCAAGATCCCATTGCACGTCACCGACGGGCGGCTGCTCGGCGGACTGGACCTCACCGCCACCCTGCGCGCCGGGCGTCCGGTCGCCGAGCACGGACTGCTGGCCGAGGCCCACGGCGGCGTGGTGGAACTGGCCATGGCCGAGCGGGTGCGGGGTTCACCCGTTTCCTATCTGTGCGCCGCACTGGATACGGGTGAGGTGGTGCTGGAGCGCGACGGGATCGCCCTGCGCTCACCCGCCCGCCTGGGGGTCATCGCGCTCGACGAGGGCAGCAACGAGGATGAGCAGGTGGCCGACGCACTGCTCGACCGCCTCGCCTTCCTGGTGGATCTCAGCCCGATCGGCGTCCGCGACATGGGCGACCTGCCCTATAGCGCGGCCGATATCGGCGCCGCCCGCGACCGGTTGCCGGCCGTGACCATCAGCGAGGCCCAGGTCAGCGCCATCTGCGAGACCGCGCTGGCGCTCGGCATCTATTCGCTGCGCGCCGCCCTGCATGCGGTGCATGCCGCGCGCATCGCCGCCGCGCTGGACGGGGACCCGGAGGTCACGGACGGCCAGGTCAACCTGGCGGCCCGGCTGGTGATGGCGCCGCGCGCGACCCAGATGCCCTATGTCCCACCGGAGCGGGAGCCGGAGCCCCCGCCGCCGGAACCGCCCCCGCCGGATCAGGACCAGGGCGAGTCCGACCAGAACCAGGAAGAGCGCAAGGACCCCCTGGCCGACCAGGTGTTGGAGGCGGCCAAGGCGGCCATACCCCAAGACCTGCTGGACCGGCTGCGGCTCGGCCAATTGCGCCGGGCCAAGGTGCGCAGCACCGGCAAGTCCGGTCAGGTCCAACAGGCCAACATGCGCGGCCGCCCGGCCGGCGTGCGCCGCGGGGACTTGCGGCCCGGGGATCGGCTGAACCTGATCGAGACCCTGCGCGCCGCCGCCCCCTGGCAGCGGGTGCGCCGGGCCGAACGCGAGCGCGGTCAGGCGGTCGCCACCCCGGTCAAGCGCAAGGGCCGCAAGGCGGCGGCGCCGGCGATGCCACGGGTGGAGGTGCGCAAGGACGATTTCCGCATCCAGAAGTACAAGCACCGCTCCGAGACCACCGCGATCTTCGTCGTCGACGCCTCGGGCTCCTCGGCCCTGCACCGGCTGGGCGAGGCCAAGGGCGCGGTGGAACTGCTGTTGGCGGACTGCTATGTGCGCCGCGACCGGGTTGCACTGGTCGCCTTCCGGGGGAAAGAGGCCGAACTGCTGCTCCCGCCGACCCGCTCGCTGGTGCGCACCAAGCGCTGCCTGGCCGACCTGCCGGGCGGCGGCGGCACGCCGCTCGCCTCCGGGATCGAGACCGGGCTGGCGTTGGCCGACGCGGTCAAGCGCCGCGGCGGCACCCCGCTCCTGGTCATCCTCACGGATGGGCGTGCCAACGTGGCCCGCAACGGCCAGGGCGGGCGCCCGCAGGCGACCGAGGAGGCCCTGACCTGCTCCCGGCTGGTGCGTGCCTCGGGGGTGGCGGCGATGGTGGTCGACACCTCCAACCACCCTCACCCGCAGGCGAAGGCACTGGCGGAGGCGATGGACGCCACCTATATGCCGCTGCCCCACGCCGATGCCGGCCGGCTCAACGCGGCGGTCAAGGCCAAGGCGGGGATCTAGGCCCGGGGATTTTGCGTCCGCAAATGAACGCAAATAAACGCAAATGTAAATAAGGCCGGCGCCGCCCGGGTCTGGGGACGGCCTTGATCATCGCGCCGGCCGCCGGCGCTCCCGGTGTTGAGCGCCTGGGAGCGCCGACATTCTGTCGGCCAATCGCCGCAGGCGGTTCGCGGTTTTGCGGTGAATCGCAAAGGGCCTTGTTTTCGCGAGGGTCCAACGG